>NZ_JAIWOI010000344.1 GCF_020217005.1 Rheinheimera sp.
GCAGTTACGTTGCCTTTAACGATAGCACCTTTTTTGTTATCAGCAAGGTAGCCGTTGAACGGATCTTCGTCTAATTGCTTGATGCCTAAAGAGATACGCTCGCGCTCTGGGTCAACTTGTAACACAACTGCGTGTACTTCGTCGCCTTTCTTGAATTCACGTACAGCGTCTTCGCCAGTTGAATTCCAGCTGATGTCTGACAGGTGTACTAAACCGTCGATGCCACCGTCTAAACCGATGAAGATACCGAAGTCAGTGATTGACTTGATCTTACCAGATACGCGGTCACCCTTGTTGAAGCCCTTAGCGAACTCTTCCCATGGGTTGGCTTTACATTGTTTCAGACCTAAAGAAATACGACGACGTTCTTCGTCGATTTCCAGGACCATAACTTCCACTGAATCACCTAAGTTAACAACTTTAGATGGGTGGATGTTTTTGTTAGTCCAGTCCATTTCTGAAACGTGTACTAAACCTTCAACGCCTTCTTCGATTTCTACGAAGCAGCCGTAATCAGTCAGGTTAGTGACGCGACCAGTGATGCGAGCACCTTCTGGGTAACGTGAAGCGATAGCGGCCCATGGATCTTCACCCATTTGCTTCAGACCTAAAGAAACACGTTGCTTCTCACGGTCAAACTTCAGAACCTTAACTGGGATTTCATCGCCAACATTGACGATTTCGCTTGGGTGCTTAACACGTTTCCAAGCCATGTCAGTGATGTGCAGTAAACCGTCTACGCCACCTAAATCAACGAATGCACCGTAGTCAGTCAGGTTCTTAACGATACCTTTAACTTCCATGCCTTCTTCTAAGTTTTGTAACAGTGTATCGCGCTCAGCACTGCTTTCAGATTCGATTACCGCACGACGTGATACAACCACGTTGTTACGCTTCTGATCCAATTTGATAACTTTGAACTCAAGTTCTTTGTGTTCTAAGTGTAATGTGTCACGTACCGGACGCACGTCAACTAATGAACCAGGCAGGAATGCACGGATACCATCAACTTCGACAGTGAAACCACCTTTAACTTTACCAGTGATGATACCGATAACAGTAACTTTATCTTCACAGGCTTTTTCCAGGCGAACCCAAGACTCGTGACGTTTAGCTTTCTCACGAGACAGTAAAGTCTCACCGAAACCGTCTTCAACCGCGTCCAGAGCTACGTCGATGATGTCACCAACGTTCACTTCAATCTCGCCAGCCAGGTTTTTGAATTGTTCAACAGGGATTGCTGCTTCAGATTTCAGACCGGCGTCAACCAGTACTACGTCTTTATGGATAGCAACGATAGTTCCTTTAACAATAGAACCAGGGCGAGTTTCGATAGTTTTGAGGCTCTCCTCAAACAGTAGTGCAAAATTTTCAGTCATATTCACTTTTTCAGTTTAAGTGCTCCACGCACAGTCCTGTGTCATGGGGTTGCTAAGTTAACTTGTCATCATCCTTGCGACAAGCTGTCCAACGTGAAGGTCTAGGCCTGGTTCAACTTTTTACAGACGTTGAGAACCTCGTCCAACACTTGTTCAATAGATTTATTGGTCGAATCCAGCATGTATGCATCGCTTGCAGGCTTTAAAGGCGCTACGGCGCGATTCATATCCCGTTCGTCACGGGCCTGTATTTCGCTCAAAAGGTCGCCGATGTTAACATCATGGCCCTTTTCTTTCAACTCTAAATAACGCCGTCTGGCGCGCTCTGACGCGTCGGCGGTTAAAAAGATTTTAACTTCTGCCTGTGGGAACACCACAGTGCCCATATCACGACCATCTGCCACTAAGCCCGGTGCTTCTTTAAACGCACGTTGACGGCGTAACAAGGCTTCACGTACCCGTGGTAAAGAGGCAATTTTAGAGGCCACTGAACCCACTTCTTCAGTACGAATAGTATGAGTGACATTTTCGCCTTCCAGCGTAATGCGGGTATTGCCTTGTTCGTCGCAATTAAACTGAACATCAAGATGAGCGGCCAACGGCTGTAATGCTTCTTCGTCAGCAGGGTCAATTTGATGATGGATAGCAGCTAAAGCTAATACACGATAAATTGCTCCGCTATCCAGCAGATGCCAGCCCAGTTTTTGGGAAACTAAACGGCAAATTGTGCCTTTCCCTGAGCCACCTGGTCCATCAATGGTAATTACCGGCGCTTGTTGCATTCTGCCTCCAAAACAGTCGAACACACAAAAAGATGCGGCATTATACAGAAATAAATGACAAAAAGCGCGGTTTAATCCATGGGATCGCGTAACCGTTCAGGTTACGCGTTATTCGTCAGGCTAAAGTACTGAGCGTGCTAAATACTTCAAAGTATTGGGGAAATGTTTTACGAGTACAATCAGGGTCTTCAATGGTTACAGCCGTATTACTTAATGCAACCAAAGAGAAGCACATAGCCATCCGGTGATCGTTGTAGGTTGCGATGCTGGCATGTTTCAGTGTCGTTGGTGGTGTGATCACAATGTAATCTTCACCTTCTTCCACTTCAGCACCCACTTTACGCAGTTCTGTTGCCATAGCCGCTAAACGATCGGTTTCCTTCACGCGCCAGTTGTAAACATTACGAATAGCTGTTGGACCTTCAGCGAATAATGCTGTGGTCGCAATAGTCATAGCCGCATCAGGAATAGCATTGTAATCCCGGTCTATGCCCTTTAGCTGGTTACGGGTAACCGAAATGTAATCATAACCCCAGTCCACTGTCGCGCCCATGGCTTCTAACGCGTCGGCAAAGTGAATATCGCCCTGCACTGCATTTTTGCCAATGCCGGTGACTTTAATAGTGCCACCTTTAATAGCAGCAGCTGCGAGGAAATAAGAGGCTGAAGAAGCATCCCCTTCAACCAGAAAATCGCCAGGCGACTGATACTGCTGATTACCTTTGACCACAAAACTCTGATAGTTGTTGTTTTTAACTTGGACGCCAAAACGCGCCATCAGAGCCAAGGTGATATCAATATAAGGTTTGGACACCAGTTCGCCACTAATGACAATTTCGCTGTCACCCGACAACAAAGGTGCCGTCATCAGCACTGCGGTTAAAAACTGACTGGAGACAGAACCATCAATACTGATGTGACCGCCAGCCAGAGCCTTGCCGCGAATACGCAGCGGCGGATAGTCTTTGTGCTGCAAGTACTCAATATCGGCATTCCATTGCAGCAAAGCATCCACCAGATGGCCAATAGGACGTTCGTACATCCGTGGTTCACCTGTTAAGGTTACGTCGACATTGGATACAGCCAGAGCTGCAGTTAAGGGGCGCATGGCTGTGCCGGCGTTGCCTAAAAACAGCTCAAGTGGTTCTTGATGCTGAAATATACCAGCCACGCCTGTGATTTCGCAGACAGTTTTATCTTCAGATAACGAAAACCTGACGCCAAGCGCTGTTAAGGCATTAAGCATATGGCTAACATCATCACTGTCGAGCAAATTAGTGATACGGGTTGTGCCTTTGGCTAATGCAGCCAGCAGTAAAGCGCGATTGGAAATACTTTTTGAACCTGGTAAATGCACTACGCCTTCCATTTTTGCGATAGGCTCTAGGGTTAAGGTTTTCATCAGCCGTGCACCCGCTCAAATTCTTTCATAAAGGTCACTAAAGTTTGTACGCCTTCAAGTGGCATAGCGTTATAGATACTGGCGCGCATACCACCCACCATGCGGTGACCTTTTAGTGCTAGTAAGCCATTTGCTTCGGCTTCGCTGACAAATAAGTCGTTCAGTGTCTCGTCGCCTAATAAAAACGGAACGTTCATGGAAGAGCGGAACTGTGGCGCCACATCGTTACGATAAAAATCACTCTGGTCGATATAGCCATATAAGGTTTGTGCTTTGAGGGCGTTGTGCTGTTGCATTGCATCTACACCGCCCCGACGTTTTAGCCACTGGAACACCAGTCCAGCCAGATACCAGGCATAAGTAGGAGGCGTATTAAACATACTGTCATTTTCGGCAGCCAGACGATAATCCAATACGCTAGGAATGCTGCTGCCTTTGGCTGGTAACAAGTCTTCACGCACAATGGCCAGGGTTAAACCAGAAGGCCCGATATTTTTCTGAGCTCCGGCATAAATCACACCATAACGGCTGACATCAATATGCCGCGATAAGATGGTGGATGACAGGTCGGCCACTAAGGGCGCTTTGGTTGTTGGTAAATCGATAAACTCCATGCCATCCACAGTTTCGTTTGGGCAAAAATGTACGAAACTGGCGTTGTCATTAAGTTGCCAATCTGAAGCTGGCACTAAAGTGCGAAGGCCATCTTGTTTGATTTGAATGTTCTGAGCTTTTAAAGCGGTAAATTTTTCCGCTTCTTCTACAGCCGCCTTAGACCAGGCGCCAGAGACTATATAATCCGCACTAACGCCTGGTTTTGCTAAATTCAGTGGCACTGCAGAAAACTGACCGCGACCGCCGCCATGCATAAACAGCACTTTGTAATTAGCGGGTATGCTCAGTAAATCGCGCAGGTCCTGCTCTGCCTGAGCCGCAACCTGCATAAAATCTTTGCCTCTGTGACTCATCTCCATAATGGAGCAGCCGCGACCATGCCAGTTGATCAACTCTTCCTGTGCCTGTTGCATCACTTCCACCGGCAACATAGCCGGGCCAGCACAAAAGTTATAGGTGGTCATCTCTTGCTCCTGTTACAACGCTTTATCGAATGAAAAACAAATTAGAAAATGGCTTTGGGTCATCTTGGGATGATCTTTGTTGTTGTGGCCTTGGGTTAGAACGAAAAGTGCGCTGGTCCAAAAACTTTGACGTCTGGACGGCTCTTTTTGCCAGCTACTTTAACTCACTTTTATAACCAGACAAATAAAAAAATCGTCTGGAACGATTTTTAACAACGCAAAGCGTTGGCCCTAAGGGTAAGTGCCACGGAAGGCTGCGAATAAAAAATCGTCCGGAAAGATTTTTAACAAGGCAAGGCGTTGCGTCTCAATTGCCAGCCAATAAAAAAGGACGCCGCAGCGTCCTTTTCCACTCTTACTCTTCTTCACCGTCCGGCACAGCATCCTCTGTCGGATTTTGTGCGGCTAAGGCTGCTGCTGCAGCTTCTGCGGCTGCAACTTCATCCTGATCCTGAATTTCGTCGATGCGTTGCACACCTACTACTTTTTCACCTTCTATGGTGCGGATCAGAATCACACCAGCCGTATTACGACCTACTTGTGATACTTCACTGACGCGGGTCCGTACCAGTGTGCCTTTATCAGAAATCAGCATGATTTCATCCAATGCATTCACCTGAACAGCACCTACCACCAGACCGTTACGCTCAGAGACTTTAATAGAGACCACACCTTGGGTCGCACGGCTCTTCTCTGGGTATTCCTGCAGCGCGGTACGTTTACCATAGCCGTTTTCAGTCACAGTCAGAATTGCGCCTTCACTCTTCGGTACAATCAATGAAACGACTGAGCCGTTTTCGCGTAGTTTAATACCGCGAACACCAGTCGCACCACGGCCCATTGGACGGACCTGCTCTTCGTTAAAGCGCACTACTTTACCGTCGTCTGAGAACAACATGATCTGACTGTTGCCATCTGTGATATCCACACCAATCAGCTGATCACCTTCGTTCAGGTTCACGGCAATAATACCGTTGCTACGTGGACGAGAGTATTCAGTCAGTGAGGTTTTCTTCACTGTACCGTTGGCTGTCGCCATAAACACGTACTTGCCTTCTTCGTATTCACGTACCGGCAGAATAGCGGTGATCCGCTCGTTTTCTTCCAGTGGCAGTAAGTTAACAATAGGCTTACCACGCGCCTGACGGGAGGCCAGCGGTAATTGATACACTTTCATCCAGTACAAACGACCACGGTTAGAGAAACACAAAATGGTATCGTGGGTACTGGCGATCAGCAGTTGGTCAACAAAGTCTTCATCTTTGACCGTAGTTGCGGCTTTACCACGACCACCACGACGTTGCGCTTCATAATCAGACAGAGCCTGATACTTGGCGTAACCTAAGTGAGACAAGGTCACCACCACGTCTTCTTCGGTGATCAAGTCTTCCATATTGATATCCATCGCATTGTCCTGAATTTCAGTACGACGGGCATCACCATATTGGGCTTTAACTGCTTCTAACTCTTCACAGATCACTTCCATTAAACGCTCCGGGCTGCCCAGAATGTGTAATAACTCAGCAATCAGTACTAATAATTCTTTGTACTCGTCCAGAATTTTCTCATGTTCCAGACCTGTCAGTTTGTGTAAACGTAAATCAAGGATTGCCTGAGCTTGTTGCTCTGTCAGGAAATATTCGCCGTTACGGATACCAAAATGTTCTTCCAGCCATTCAGGGCGGGCCGCGTTTTCACCGGCACGTTCTAACATGGCGCTGACATCACCCAGCTGCCAACCACGAGCGACTAAACCTTGTTTGGCATCAGCCGGGCTTGATGAGTTTTTGATTAAATCAATGATTTCATCAATGTTGGCAAGTGCAATGGCCAAGCCTTCTAAGATATGAGCGCGGTCACGGGCTTTGCGTAAATCGTAAACAGTTCTGCGTGTCACCACTTCGCGGCGGTGTAACACAAAACATTGCAGCATATGCTTTAAGCCCATCAACTTCGGCTGCCCCTGATCCAGGGCAACCATGTTGATACCAAACACAGTTTGCATTTGAGTTTGGGTGTACAAATGGTTCAGCAGTACGTCTGAGGACTCGCCGCGTTTGACTTCAATGACAATACGCATACCGTCTTTATCAGACTCGTCACGTAAAGCTGAAATGCCTTCGATGCGCTTCTCTTTGACCAGCTCGGCAATTTTTTCAATCAGGCGGGCTTTGTTCACCTGGTAAGGAATTTCATCAACAACAATAGTCTCGCGACCTGTTTTGTCATCGGTTTCGATATGAGTTCTGGCGCGGATATACACCTTACCACGACCGGTGCGATAGGCTTCTTCGATACCACGACGACCATTGATAATAGCGGCGGTCGGGAAATCTGGTCCTGGCATCAGTTCCATCAGTTCAGGAATGCTGATATCCGGATTGGCAATCAATGCCAAACAGGCATCAATCACTTCATTTAAATTGTGTGGCGGAATATTAGTCGCCATACCAACGGCAATACCAGATGAACCGTTGACCAACAGATTTGGAATTTTTGTAGGCAATACAGCCGGAATCATTTCAGTGCCGTCGTAGTTAGGCACATAGTCGACTGTTTCTTTATCCAAGTCGGCTAACAATTCACCCGCGATGCGAGACATACGCACTTCGGTATAACGCATAGCTGCTGCAGAGTCACCGTCCACTGAACCGAAGTTGCCCTGACCGTCAACCAGCATATAACGTAAGGAGAATGGCTGCGCCATACGAACTATAGTGTCGTACACTGCGCTGTCACCGTGCGGGTGATATTTACCTATGACGTCACCGACAACACGGGCAGATTTCTTGTAGGCTTTATTCCAGTCGTTGCCTAACTCTTTCATCGCAAACAACACGCGACGGTGAACTGGCTTTAAACCGTCCCTTACGTCCGGTAAGGCACGTCCCACAATAACGCTCATTGCATAATCGAGATAAGAATTCTTTAATTCTTCTTCGATATTAATGGGAACAATTTCTTTGGCCAAATTTGTCATAAAAAGCTTTTTTCCCTTAAATCAACAAGATACCCGCGTTTTTTACTGTAATGGGTCGCGGGACAAAGGCGGATTCTACCACAGAAAAAACACCTTGCCAGTTCTGTTGTGCTTTGTACAGCATTGCTCAAACAGATCAAGGCCTTATAATAGGCAAAATTTTTAGTGGATACGCTTATGAACTCCTCTTCCAATGTTGATCCGGGCGAAATTGCCAAATTTAATGAAATAGCTTCTCGCTGGTGGGATGAAACTGGTGAGTTTAAACCCCTACACCAACTAAACCCATGCCGCCTGGCCTTTATCAGTGACCAGGTACAAGGCCTTTTTGGTAAAAAGGCAGTAGATGTCGGTTGTGGTGGAGGCATTTTGGCAGAGGCTATGGCCAAAGCCGGCGCACAGGTCACCGGCATTGATATGGCGAACGAAGCACTCACCGTAGCTAAGTTACACGCTCTGGAGTCGGCTGTATCCATTCAGTATCAACAAAGTACAGCAGAAGATTTTGCCGCGGCCAACAAGGCAGTATTTGATTTGGTAACTTGTATGGAGATGTTGGAACATGTCCCTGCACCTGCTTCGGTAGTTCAGGCTTGCGCTGATTTAGCTAAACCTGGTGCGACCTTGGTGTTCTCGACATTAAACAAAACCTGGAAAGCCTATCTTATGGCCATAGTAGGCGCAGAGCAGTTGTTGAAGTTAGTCCCCAAAGGTACTCACGAGTTTGAGAAGTTTATCCGCCCTTCTGATCTGATGCGCTTCATCGATGATGCTGGTTTACAAGTCGTGGATGCAACAGGTCTGCACTACAACCCAGTAAACCAATCCTTCCGCACTGGCCCGGGCCTGGACGTAAATTATTTTGTGGTAGCAAAAAAGCCGTTATGAGTCTTCAGAACATTAAACTGAAAAAACCAGCTGCCTTGTTATTTGATTTGGACGGTACGTTGGTCGATACAGCCCAGGACTTAGGCGCAGCGCTGAATTTTGTTCTGCGACAACATGGTATGCCTGAAAAAAGCTACGACGAATACCGCCCTATGGCCTCGCATGGTGCCAAAGGTTTGTTGCAGCTGGGTTTTGGCGTAGCGATTAAAGAGATTGATTTTGGCAAAGCCCGTCAGAGCCTGCTGGATTATTACCACCACCACAGTGGTGTACACAGCTGCTTGTTTCCTGGCGCTGAAGAGTTATTTGCAGCGCTTGAGGCACGGAACATCCGTTGGGCTATAGTGACCAATAAACCTTATAAGCTCGCCGCTAAAGTACAGCGTCAGTTACCAGCTTTATTAAAAAGCAGGCTCTTGATCGGTGGCGACAGTCTGGCACAGCGTAAACCTGATCCAACGCCTTTATGGATGACGGCTCACTACATGCAGGTACCAGCAAATCAATGCTGGTATATAGGTGATGCTGAACGAGATATAGAATCAGGACGTCGTGCCGGCATGCAAACCGTGATGTGCGATTTTGGTTATGTGGGACCAGATGATAAAACTGAACTCTGGGGCGCAGATTTACACATTTCAAGCCTGGATGACCTGATCCAACACTTGGACTGAGTTCAGTTTTTTCACTTTTTGTTCAATTAAAAATCACCTCGTCGCAGGTGATTTTTTTTAGTGACTTAAAATTTAACCGAACAGACAAAATAGATTTTTTACTGAAAAACTATTGCTTCCGTACAGAGGTTTTTAAAAGCCTATTTCGCACGTTAGCGGATACTAACATGCTGCTTTTTTCGCCCGCCAGCAGGGGTTGCAATTGATATTGATCCACTCTATCTTGTGATCCGTTCTCCTTTCACCCCTAGATGTTGTGTCACTCAGCTGAGTTTGACCTAATGAAGCCAAAAGCGGGTGAATTCGCTGCACAGGATAAATTCTGTGCACACTATAATAACAATTGAGATGGAATTTTCGGCGGAAAAATATGACTCAAACATTATACGTAACCAAAAGAGATGGTCTGCGCGAACCATTAGACTTAGATAAAATTCACCGTGTGATAGATTGGGCGGCTGAGCGCTTACAAAACGTATCAGTGTCTCAGGTTGAGTTACGTTCTCACATTCAGTTTTACGACGGCATAAAGACCGCCGACATTCATGAAACCATCATCAAAGCCGCTGCAGATTTAATTTCAAAAGAGACGCCGGATTATCAATATATGGCCGCACGTTTGGCTGTATTCCATCTGCGTAAAAAAGCCTATGGCCAGTTTGAACCGCCAAAGTTATACGACCATGTGGTTAAAATGGTGGAAGAGAAGCGTTATGACGCTCACATTCTGGCGGATTACAGTAAAGAAGAATTAGACCAGCTGGATACATTTATAGTCCATGCCCGAGATTTAGATTTCAGTTATGCTGCTGTCAA
>NZ_JAIWOI010000345.1 GCF_020217005.1 Rheinheimera sp.
GCAGTTGGAAGGTAAATATCTGGTTCAAAACCGGGTGACAGGTCAAATCTATGAAAGCGCCCAGTTCCTCTACATGCTGGTGGCTGCTTGTTTATTTGCGAATTATCCGAAAGACAGCCGTTTAAGCTACGTGCGTCGGTTTTACGATGCAGTATCTACATTTAAAATTTCGTTACCCACGCCTATTATGTCTGGCGTGCGTACCCCAACCCGCCAGTTCAGCTCTTGTGTATTGATTGAATGTGGTGACAGCTTAGACTCAATCAATGCTACCAGCAGCGCTATCGTTAAATACGTAAGTCAACGTGCTGGTATTGGTATCAATGCGGGCCGTATCCGCGCTTTAGGTAGCCCTATCCGCAATGGTGAAGCCTTTCATACGGGTTGCATCCCATTCTACAAACACTTCCAGACAGCAGTAAAAAGCTGCTCTCAGGGTGGTGTTCGTGGGGGCGCGGCCACATTGTTTTATCCGCTGTGGCATTTAGAAGTTGAATCTTTACTGGTTCTGAAGAACAACAGGGGTGTAGAAGAAAACCGCGTCCGTCACTTAGATTACGGTGTGCAGTTTAACCGTCTGATGTACACGCGCCTGATTAAAGATGAAATGATCACCCTGTTCAGTCCTTCAGACGTACCTGGTCTGTATGATGCATTTTTCGAAGATCAGGAAAAGTTCGAAGAGCTGTACGTGAAATATGAAGCGGATGCGTCTATCCGTAAAAAGCGTATTAAGGCTGTTGAGCTCTTTACCCTGTTTATGCAGGAACGTGCCAGCACAGGCCGTATCTATTTACAGAACGTCGATCACTGCAACACGCATAGCCCATTTAATCCTAAATTTGCGGCGGTTCGTCAGAGCAATCTGTGTTTAGAGATTGCTCTGCCAACCAAACCACTGAATGACATCAACGATCCAAATGGTGAAATTGCCCTTTGTACTTTATCAGCCTTTAACTTAGGTGCTATTGAACATTTGGATGAGCTGGAAGAGTTAGCCGAATTGGCGGTACGGGCTTTGGATAGTTTATTGGATTATCAGGATTACCCTATTCTTGCTGCTTACCACGCCAGTATGAACCGCCGTACTTTAGGTATAGGCGTGATTAACTATGCCTATTACCTGGCCAAAAACGGCGTTAAGTACTCTGACGGTTCAGCCAATGCCTTAACTCACCGTACCTTTGAAGCTATTCAGTATTACCTGATGAAAGCCTCAAACAAACTGGCCCAGGAATTTGGTCCTTGTCCCAAGTTTAATGAGACAACTTACTCCGAAGGCATTATGCCTATTGATACCTATAAAAAGGATCTGGATAAAGTTTGTGCTGAACCTCTGCATTATGACTGGGAACAACTGCGTAAAGATGTGGTGCAATACGGTTTACGTAACTCCACCTTGTCTGCCCTGATGCCGTCAGAAACCTCTTCGCAAATATCAAATGCGACTAATGGTATTGAACCACCTCGTGGCCATATCAGTATAAAAGCAAGCAAAGACGGTATTTTAAAGCAAGTAGTGCCTGAGTATGAGCGTTTGAAGAACCAGTATGAGTTGTTATGGGATATGCCAAATAACGATGGTTATATCAGCCTGGTGGCCATTATGCAGAAGTTTGTTGATCAAACTATTTCTGCCAACACCAACTATGATCCGGGCAAGTTCGAAGGTGGCAAAGTACCAATGAAAATCTTGTTAAAAGATTTGCTGACAGCTTATAAGCTGGGTGTCAAAACTATGTACTACCACAACACCCGTGATGGCGCTTCCGATATACAGGAAGACATTAAAGCGACGCCGGAAGACGATGGTTGTGCCGGTGGCGCCTGTAAAATTTAAGTCTGGGGCTGCATTGCAGCCCTCTTTTTGTATGCATAGCTAATAAAAACACAGAGAAATTGCTGATGAGTTACACCACCTTTAGCCGTACGAACAATGATCAAATGAAAGAGCCGATGTTTTTTGGCAATCCGGTGAACGTGTCCCGCTATGATCAACAAAAATACGGTATCTTTGAAAAACTGATTGAAAAACAATTAAGCTTTTTCTGGCGTCCGGAAGAAGTGGATGTCAGTAAAGATCGTATCGATTTTCAGCAGCTGCCTGAACATGAAAAGCATATTTTTATCAGCAATCTGAAATACCAAACTCTGCTGGATTCAGTGCAAGGCCGTTCACCAAATGTGGCCTTATTGCCTATTGTCTCTTTGCCAGAACTGGAAACCTGGATTGAAACCTGGGCCTTTAGTGAAACCATTCACAGCCGCAGCTACACTCATATAGTACGTAATATCACGAACGAGCCACACAAGGTATTCGACGATATTTTATTGAACGAACGCATTATTGAACGTGCCGACGATGTTACGCGTTACTACGACGACTTAATCAGCTCAGTAAATCTGTACCATTTATGCGGTGAAGGCACCCATGTAGTCGATGGTAAAAACCATACTATCAGCTTGCGCGATCTGAAGCGTAAACTTTATATCTGTATTTTGTCAGTAAACGTGCTGGAAGCAATAAGGTTCTATGTCAGTTTTGCCTGTAGCTTCGCCTTTGCCGAACGCGAACTGATGGAAGGTAATGCAAAAATCATCAAACTGATTGCCCGTGATGAAGCTCTGCACTTAACCGGCACTCAGCATATGCTGAATATTATGGCTGCCGGCGAAGACGATCCGGAAATGGCTGAAGTAGCCAAAGAGTGTGAAGAAGAAGCTTACGCTATCTTCCGCAAAGCTGCTGAGCAGGAAAAAGATTGGGCGGAGTTTTTGTTTAAAGATGGCTCTATGATTGGTTTAAACAAGGATATTTTGTGCCAGTACGTGGAGTACATCACCAATAACAGAATGCAGGCAGTTGGGCTGAAGCCGATTTTCAGCACGACTCAAAACCCTATCCCTTGGATCAATGCCTGGTTAGTTTCAGACAATGTGCAGGTAGCACCACAAGAGTCTGAAATCAGCTCCTATTTAGTGGGACAAATCGATAACGAAATGGATGGCGCTGACTTCGGTGATTTTGATCTCTGATCTGCGACCACTGACATGGTCAAAGTAGTGGTGAAGGATGTGCTCAGTCTGGAGTTTGGTACTGAGCAACGCACCCTGCTAGATGCACTTGAGGCTCAGCAACAGCAAGTTAACTATCAGTGCCGGGAGGGCTATTGTGGAGCTTGCCGTTGTAAGTTAATTTCAGGTTCTGTCAGTTACATTAACGAACCACTGGCATTTGTCCGTAAAGGCGAAATCCTGCCCTGTTGTAGTATCCCAATCACAGACATAGAAATAGAATTGCCCTGAGTATCGTGAAATAATTCAGGGCAATTTATTTTCAGAAGTTCTGTTCAGAACATTCAGTATTATGACTTCTTGATACCTTCCACACTCAGATCTAAATGCACAGTGGCAGAAGCTGGGCCAAGGATATTTTTGATAGCGAAATCTTCCAGGTTGATGCTGGTTGTGCCAGCGAAACCGGCGCGGTAGCCGCCCCACGGATCAGCACCTTCACCCAGTTTAGTCGCATTGATAACGATTTCTTTGGTCACGCCATTTAACGTGAAGTTACCCACTACATCAAAATCTGCGCCAGCTTTTGGTACTATTTTAGTGCTTACGAAAGTCGCTTTGCTGTTTTTGTCTACATTGAGGAAATCCGGGCTGCGTAAGTGTTTGTCACGCTCGGCATGGTTAGAGTCAACACTTTTGGTGTCAATTTCTAGCTGGATTTTGGAGTCCGCTAACTTTGCAGCGTCATAACTGAAATTACCTTTAAAGGTATTGAAGCGGCCATACAGCCAGCTATAACCCAAATGACTGATTTTAAACTGTACAAAAGCGTGTGCGCCTTGGGTATCAATTTCATACTCAGCGGCTTGTAACGCTGGTGCTGCTAACATAGACGCCAATAAGCTGGCTACTAATAATTTCTTCATTCCAATCTCCTTTAAAAAATTAAGGTTTAAGCATTCGTTTTAACGTATTGTCTTTATCAAAAAAATGGTGTTTAAGCGCAGCTAAGGCATGCAATACTGCTAATGCAATCAAGCCATAAGCCGCGAATTTATGTACTAAACCGGCTTTATCTGCCTGTTCAGTGAATAATTCACCTGCCGAAGGTAAATCAAATAAACCAAAGACCTCTATGGGCCGGCCATCTGCAGTAGATATCAGGTAACCGCTGCAAATTATCAAAAATATAAGTCCATATAATGTCAGATGAGTCAGATGGCTGACGCGTTGCACAGCTTTACTGTGACTCGTCAAAGGCGTGGCAGTTCCGTTTAGCATGCGCCAGAGCACTCTGTAACCCATCGTCAGTAATAACAAAACCCCGACACTTTTATGCCAAAACGGTGCTGTCTTATACCAGGCGCTGTAATAGCTCAAATCCACCATCCAGAACCCCGAAGCAAAGAGTCCAATTACCACCACAGCCACCAGCCAATGCAGAATTATGCTGGTCCAGCCATACCCTTTATTTTCTGTTGTCATATTTAGCCCTCTTAATAGAAATAGCTTATCTTTCCAGAAGATGGTTTAAAATAACAAAATTAAGCACATTTTGTTCTATTTAATAGAAATATAATCAGTTTGCTGCTGAATTTCAGGCATAAAAAAAAGAGCCGTTCAGGCTCTTTTCAAACGATAGCAAAGTTTAGAATTCTACTTTACCATCACGGATATGTTGCTCGCCCCGCTCTTTAGCCAAAGCTATTTGCTTTTGTCGCTCAGCAAATGAAGCTTTTTGTTCTTCGGTAATTTTGTCGTGGCAATGAGGACAACTCAGCCCTTGCACATAAAGTGGTGACTTCATCTCGTCCTGTGACAACGGCATACGGCAGGCATAACACTGATCATAACTGCCTTGCTCTAAGCCATGTTTGACCGCTACGCGCTGATCAAACACAAAACATTCGCCCTGCCACAAACTTTCCTGCTCTGGTACTTCTTCGAGGTATTTCAGAATACCTCCGTCCAGGTGATACACCTCTTCAAAACCTTGTTCTTTTAAAAAGGCAGTGGATTTTTCACAGCGAATACCGCCGGTACAAAACATGGCGACTTTCTTGTGCTTAGTCTTATCAAGGTTCTGTTCAGCCCACTCTGGGAACTCACGGAAGCTGGTGGTATTTGGATTGATGGCATTTTTAAAAGTGCCTATCGCCACCTCATAGTCATTACGGGTATCTATAACTATGGTATCCGGATCTGAAATCAACTGATTCCAGGCTTCGCCTTTGACATAAGTGCCCACTATATGAGCCGGGTTGATCCCCTCAACGCCCATAGTGACAATTTCTTTTTTCAACTTTACCTTGGTGCGGTAAAACGCCTGTTCCTCAGCAAAAGATTCTTTATAAGACATACCGTCAAAGCGACTATCTGCAGCAAACCACTGCAGCATGGCATCTATACCTTCACGCGGTCCGCAAATAGTGCCATTAATGCCCTCTTCGGCCAACAACAAGGTGCCTTTCACTTTATTCAGGACTAAGTGTTGGTAGAGTTTATCGCGCAGAGCGACATAATCAGGTAAAGCGACGAATTTATATAAAGCAGCTACAACGTACATTTATTCAATTACCTTCTGCAATGCCGGACCGCAAATCCGGGGCAAAAATACGGGCCGCCATTATAACGACAGAAAACGAAATGACAAGTTACTGCAGCGCTAATGCTGTGTCGCTAAGGGTTGGGCAAGTGCCAGCTCAAAGGTTTGCTCTCCGTCTGTGATCAGTAGCCTGTCATCTTCACGCCACAAGTCGAGCTGCATATGGCCTTTGAGCATGCTACAAAAATCCAATAGCTGTTGGTGGGATAAAGTATGAAACTGCACATTTCTAAAATGTTGTTTATATTGGTTCTTTATTCTTCTTTGGTCAGCCTCATCCAAAAACAACACGACCTGGTCCGCCTGGTGACTGGCACGTTGCATGTGTTTTTCGCTGAGTAAATCGACATTGCACCAAAGTTTGATGTGGTCAGCAGCATCACTGACATAAAGATCAGGCGTTTTTCCTGAACTCTCTGTTTTTGCCAGTTGGGGCGATGACTCAAAAAAAGACAAATAAGCCAATAAACGGCGAGCAAAGTGCTCCGCAAGCTCTGTTTTATAAGGCGCTATATAACAGGTTCGCTTCTGGTACACATGGTTGAACTCTGACGCATAACTCAGATCCAACCGAATTACTTTACTGACGACTTGCATACTGACACCTCGTTGGTATCGGCAACAATCTCTGTTTAGTGTAGCTGAGATTGAATTGCACCGTATATCAGATGCATAGCCAGTGCCAGTAATACAGCGCCCATTAGACGATCGAACCAATAGCCCTTAAGCAACAAAAAAGTTCTTATTTTCTCATGAGTTAAAATCACTGATAGCAAAGCAAACCAAGCCGCTGTCGCAAAGGCCATATAAAGTCCGTAGATCACTTTGTACGAAAATGGTGTAACTGGCGAAATAATGGCAGCAAAAAGCGTTAAAAAAAATAAAGTCGCTTTGGGGTTCAGCCCATTAGTGACAAAACCAGAGCTAAAAGCTTTGAGCAAGGATGGTGATTCGCTCTCCGTATCTGTTGCAACTTCTGGTGCCGCACTGTCTGACGCGCTACTGCGAATAGCCTGAAAACCTATATAAGCCAGATATGTGGCAGACAACAGGCTAAACAGAGTAAACAACCAGGGAGTGGTTTTGATCAGCAATCCCAATCCGAGCAAGGAGTAACACACATGCAGAAAAATAGCCATGCCGATACCAAGACTAGCTGCCAGCGCAACATTGCGACCGTAACGAACTGCGTAACGTAATACGATTGCGAAATCGGGCCCTGGACTGGCGACTGCAACTAAATGAACAGATGCAATAAGTAAAAATTCAGGCCAGAACTCCATGCCTTATCCTTCTGATTATTAGGTATTTCTTTTCCGGACATTAAAACATGAGGTTTGGGGGTTTCGAAGTAAAATCTCGAAAAAATGTTACTTCATCACAAAAATACTTGCGTGAGGACCATTAATCCGCAAAAATGTTATAACATCACATTACGCAACTAACAGTAAAAGGTTTTCCGATGCGCTTTTCTTTTTATCAACTATCACCGCTTGCAGTACTGGTCGCTTCCGTTTTTTCTGCGCAAACTCTGGCGCAAAGTGTGTCCCTTGAAGGTCTGGTTCTGGACAATGAAGGCAAAGCCATCGAGCAAGCACGGATCCATGTTCATGGCCGTCAGCAATATGTGTATGCCGACAAAAATGGCCGTTTCACTATTCAGGCACCGGCTGACGCAGAATTACACATCTCTGCGAAAGGTTATGGTGATCAATTTGCCAAAGTCGCTGATGCCCAAAATAACGAGCTTAAAATAGTACTTCAGGTGGGTGGTCTGGAGCGTATTATGGTCGCAGCTTCCGGTTTGCACCATTACGACTTAGAAATGGCAAACCCCGTATCTGTAATGTCTGGCGAGGAGCTCAGCCGCAAAACAGAACCCACCATAGGCGAGACTCTGAAGTCTATGCCTGGTGTACACAGCAATTACTATGGCCCTGTCGCTGCAAGCCCAATTCTGCGTGGTTTGGATGGGCCTCGGGTACGCATTTTAAGTAATGGTCTGGATTCTGCGGATGTGTCACGCATTGGACCTGATCACGCGATCAGTGCTGATGCCATCACCACTGAACAAATAGAAGTACTACGTGGCCCTTCTACCTTGCTGTATGGTAGTGGTGCCGTCGGTGGTGTGGTGAATGTGGTGGATAACAGATTACCCCGCCAATTACGACCTGCCAGCACTCAAATTGAAACCCGTTATAGTTCTGGCGCCGATGAAAAAACTGCGGCTTTGGCGCATGACGGTGGTCAGGAACAAATTGCCTGGCATTTTGACGGCTTTAAACGCAAAACAAACAATTACGACGTCCCTGATTTTACCAATGACGAAGGTGAAAGCTCAGATCAACTGGCCAACTCCTGGCTGGACAACTCAGCCGCAAACGGCGGATTAAGCTGGATCACTGACAAAGGCTTATTAGGTTTCTCTATAGGTCATATTGACAGTGAATACGGTATTCCAGGCCATCACCATCATCATGAGGAACCTGAAGAAGATGCGCATGAAGAGGAAGAACACCATGACGAAGCTGGTGTCTTCGCCCGTGTTAAACAAGACAGATACGGTTTAGCGGGTGAGCTGTATAAGCCATTCGCTGGCATTGAAACCTTGTCCTTTAACAGCGCCCTGACCCGCTATCAGCATCATGAAATCGAGGGGGGAGCTATTGGTACTACTTTTAAAAATGACAGCTTTGAAAGTCGCTTTACCGCTGAGCATGAAACCTTAGCTGGTTGGCATGGTGTGGCAGGCTACCACCTGCAAAACAGTGATTACAAAGCCATAGGTGAAGAAGCCTTTACACCAGACACTAAAACAGACTCCCATGCATTGTTTGTGCTGGAAGAACGTAGTTTTGGTGACTTTACTGCCCAGTTAGGTGCGCGTATTGAACAGGTCGACTACAAAGCCTCCGGTATTGAATTTGAACACCATCATGATGAAGATGAAGCGGAAGATCATCAGGCTGAAAACGTCAAAAATGACTTTACCACGGCCAGTGTCTCTGCAGGTTTAGTCTGGAATTTCCAGCAAGGTTACAACTGGGCGCTGTCGGTGAGCCGCTCGGAACGTGCGCCAAGTGCAGCTGAGCTCTATTCCAACGGCGCTCATATCGCGACTCAGACCTACGAATTGGGTTTGGCTTATGCGCTGGATGCCGACGGAGAAATCACGCGGTCTGAAACCGACTTCAAAAAAGAAGTTGCGAATAACATCGACCTGACTTTGCGTAAGTTTGAAGGTGATTTCACGTTCACCTACAACCTGTTTTACAACAAAGTGCACAATTACCTCTACATGAAGGATTCGGGCCTGACCATGGCTGATCTGGAAGCACACTCAGAAGACGATACCGACGCTGGGCATGATCACGAGCATGAAGGCGAAGAATTCTCGATCTTCCATTATCAGCAACAAGATGCAACTTTGTATGGCGCTGAAGTCGCTATGGCCTATCAACTAACCACTGAGCAGGAACTGGAGTTTTTTATCGACTCAGTAAGAGCCAGGCTGGATAATGGCGGAGACCTGCCTCGCATCCCTCCTGTTAAAGTAGGCACAGCGTATAGCTATTCAGCGCAAGACTGGTCTGCCACTATTGACTGGACTCACTATATGAAACAAGACAGGCTGGCTGTTGGAGAGAGTGCTACAGGCTCTTACCAGATCCTTGATTTAGGTTTCAGTTATTACTTTAATCTGAATGAGCTGGACCTGACCGCCTTCGCTAAAGCCAATAATTTGACCGACGAATTAGGCTTTGTCCACAGTTCGTTTATCAAAGAAGATGCGCCGCTGCCTGGTCGCTCATTTACTCTAGGTCTCAAAGCACGTTTCTGATATCTACATACGAATTGCAGTGTCAGCGCTGCTGGTGACAAGCGTTTTCCCCAGTCGCATAGATACACTATGCTGCTGGGGAGTCAAGTTATGGTTACTTCGCTCTAAACCAAATTACTTTGTAAATCGATAAAGCTGTTACGCTCCTAAAACGCACAAGGCCCCGGTTTTCGGGGCCTTGTTATCTGAATTCGTTAATTATTGACCTCTGGCAAACAGGCCAATCCCTTTGTCTTCCATCGCTTCCCGGTACCCTCCGAGCCATTGCGATCTGGTGTCTAAATTCTGATAAGGACAAATCTCTTTTGAGCGACCTGTGACAGCGGCGCGATAACCTTGAGCGTGGGCACGTTCTAAACGATCTCTTTTCTGTCTTTTCATAAGGCAATCTTCCTCGATCTGATAAATAACAAGCAACTTGCGTTGCACTTTAATAGATAGTAGAGATGCTCAAAAGGTTCCACAAAGAAACTTGGCGCTGCCCTATTGACATTAAGTAAGAAACTGAAGTTATTTAAGATTTGATGACAAAATAA
>NZ_JAIWOI010000346.1 GCF_020217005.1 Rheinheimera sp.
TTTAATTTTTTTTAATTATTTTTAGTCCTTCCCAACATTCACAGGCATAAAAAAACCTGCCAGCGGCAGGTTCTTTCTAACAGCGCACGAAATGTCAGTATTTGCGTCGTCTTAATAACAACAAAGGCAGAAGCAATAAAGTTAACAACCCTGTAGAACCACCTTTTCGTTCGTAAGTCTGCTCTTGTGGAATATTACAGCTATCTATGGTTCCATTCGGCACAGGTACGAGTTTCACAGGTCTTGTGACGTTTTCCATCAGAGGATTACCTGCACTGTCTTTAACCACTTCGCCCATGGAATCACGTTGCTCAACTGACACCACAGCGTTAGCTAAAATCTCATTGTTGTTATTAATATCTTTGGCTTCAACCAGAGTTACGCTGGCATCACAAGGCAACAATGTATTCAGATCAGTAAAGCTGGAGTTTTCCGCGTCATACAGAAACGCTACCTGTCTGCGGGTCGTGCTGTCCGCTGGTAATATTTCAGCTACACCAACCACCATATTGTTGTCGTTGATGGCTGCAGGCACTGAATTTGAGCTTTCGAAAAAGTCTTTTGGAAATGTCACCGTTTTCGTGTTGTAGTCAAATACAAAAAACTTATTTCTCTGTACCCCGTTAATCACTTTGTTCGCACTACCAACAATAAGGTTATTGTTGTTAATGTCATTGGCGGAACTGTAGTTCCATTCCAGAGGATCAACAATAGCTGAGACTTCTGATTCAGCATAGACAGTGGCATGAACAGAGCTGATATTACGATTTTCATCTGTATAAGATGAAGAGCCCACAGCTATGCCTATATCGTTGACTGAAACAGCCCGACTCACGTAATTTGATTCAGCCGAACCTTCAATAGCCGGTCCCAGGAATCCATACTGAACGGGAGCTGAGATTTGGCCGGCTTCATTCATCTTCCAAACCAAAGCGCGTTCTACATAGCTTCCACCAAGCGCATAATTGTACTGACAAATCGCTACAGGCAAAGCCTTGCCATCGCAAGTCTTATCCATGGCTTCAGCTACTGTATCCAGCATCAGAACACTACCAGAACCCGCTATGTAGTTTGTTTCACTAATTTTCTGAGCCAGGGCAAAACCGCCGCCTCTTTCTTCATAAGGTATAGGCAAAGCAACTGAGCTGTTGCCATTCACTACGAAAGATTTGATATGAGCCGGTGCCGGCGTCCATAAATTAACAGTTGCCGGAGAAGGGGTAGTTTCTGTTGCTGCAGGGGTGAAGCTTTGTTGAGTAAAGGTTGTTGTAGCAACAGCTATAGCGTTGCCACTGTTATTAATGTCGTAAACATATTCTCTATTGGTTGGAACTGCGGCTTGTTCACGAACTTTAATTTGTGACGCAGTGGATAAATTAAAAGCCTGGACATCACTATAGCGTTGAACAGCATAACTTGAAGCATTATTGGCCAGATAATTCAGCAAAACACCTTGTATTTTGCCATTAATATTACCAAGTTTCGCCTGTGCAATTTCTTCCGCAGTCAGAGCACCGGTTATAGATGAGTTTTCAAAATCAACCGCACTGATATCAACTGGAAAATTATAAATAAAGCTGGCGGAACCAACAGCATCCCCATTGTCATTCATCGCAGCGCCAAACTGAGAACGAACTGTACTAAGTTCCGGCAACTCCTGAACCTGATAAACGGCGGCATAAGCTGAGCTGGCGGCCAGGCCGGGTAATAAGGCTAATACTATGGGCGATAATCTCATTCAGGTCCCCTGTTACTGCTGATTTAATGCTTCTAATTGTTCCCAACGCTCATAAGCGTGCGCGAGCTTCGACTCGGTCTCATGCAATAGGTTCAACGTTTTTTGGGTGCTCTCGGCACTTTGCCGAAAAAATTGTGGATCATTGACTTGCTGCTGCAAGGCACTTAATTCTGCATCAAGTGTCTCGATTAAAGCGGGCAATAGTTCCAGTTCTCGTTTCTCTTTGTATGATAACTTCTTACTGCTAGTGGATGAAAGCTCAACTGGCTTTTCTTCGACAGGTTTTACACTTTTTTGCACTGTTTCAACAGCTTTTACATTGTTTTGCTGCCGTTTTTGGTAAGCCACCACGTCTTCGTAGTCGCCAGCGATGTCGACCACCTTGCCTTGACCGGCAAAATACAGTGAACTGGTCACTGTATTATTCACAAATTCACGATCATGGCTGACCAGAAGCACAGTGCCCTGATACTGCTGCAGAATATCCTCAAGTAGTTCAAGAGTTTCTACATCCAGATCGTTGGTCGGTTCGTCGAGGATCAGTAAATTGCTTGGCTTGGCGAATAAACGGGCCAGCAATAAGCGGTTTTTCTCACCCCCTGACAAAGCACGAACTGGTGTTCTGGCGCGCGCTGGTGCAAATAAGAAGTCCTGCAAGTAACTCAGTACATGGCGGGTCTGGCCATTTTGGGTGATTTCCTGTTTACCATCAGCGACGTTATCCTGCACCGTGGCATCTAAATCCAACTGAATACGGTGCTGGTCAAAATAGGCCACTTCCAGATTAGTACCACGCTTAATTTCACCGCTGTCGGCATTGTATTCGCCCAGCAAGGTTTTGATTAAGGTGGATTTACCTACACCATTTGGCCCGACCAACGCGATCCGATCGCCACGCATCACCAGGACGTTCAAATCTTTTAATACAGCTTCGCCTTTAAAACTGACGTTCACCCCTTTGGTTTCAAACACCAGTTTGCCAGATTTTTGCGACTGCTCAATGGCAAATTCTACTTTACCCAGTTGTTCAACCCGGGCTGCGCGTTCGTTACGCAGCGCTTTTAAAGCACGAACCCGGCCTTCGTTGCGGGTACGGCGGGCTTTAATGCCCTGGCGGATCCAGACTTCTTCTTCCGCCAGCTTTTTATCAAAGAGCGCATTGTGCTGCTGCTCTGTTTCCAGCATTTTTTGCTTACGCTCCAGATACTCAGCGTAATTACCAGGGTGAGAAGTGAGTTCACCACGGTCTAAATCTATAATGCGGCTGGCTAAAGCGCGGATAAAGGCCCTGTCGTGCGAGATAAAAATAATGGCGCCTTTGAAGTTCAGAAAGAACTGCTCAAGCCATTGAATAGCAGCGACGTCTAAGTGGTTGGTTGGTTCGTCCAGCAACAGCACATTCGGTTGCGACACTAAAGCCTTGGCCAAAGCCGCTTTACGTAACCAGCCGCCGGATAGCGAAGCGAGCGTAGTATTCGGATCCATTTCAAACTGCAGACACAGCTCTTCAATACGGCTTTCTAACTGCCAGCCCTGACGGGTGTCCAGCTCTGCCTGTAACACACCAAACTCACGTTGTTCGGCTTCGGTTGCTTCCGAGAAATGATCGGCCAACTGATAGAAGCGCTGCAGCTTTTCGGCTAAATCGCCGGCGCCCTCACGGATAAAATCTGCCACTTTAATATCAACGCGGGCTGGTGGGTCTTGCTCTAAGCGGCTGATCACTAAATTGTTCTGCCGTACCACCTGGCCGTCATCCAGGTTTTGATGACCGGTCAATATTTTTAGGAAGGAGGATTTACCAGCGCCGTTACGGCCGACTAAACAAACCCGTTCGCCGGCAAATAAACTAAAATCCACTTTGTCTAAAATGGGATGAGTACCAAAAGCCAGACTGGCTTGTTGAAAACGTAATAATTCCACTTTTATTGTCCTGACGACTGCGCAAGCAGCTGTTGTATCTGTGCAAGGTCAAAGGGCCAGAACAGTTCCTGGTCTTTCACTTTAAACACTGGAATATGCACCCGGTAGCGCTGAAAAGACTCCGGATCGTCCACTATATCGATAATTTCTACCGCACCTGCCAAACCGGCCTGCAGCAGAAGCTGCTCGGCCTGTTCACATAAATGGCAACCCCAGGTGCTGTAAAGCCGCATCTGCATTTATTCATCGACTCGTTTGAAGAGTTCAAAACACACGTGAATATGCGGGTTGCGTTTGAAATCTTCCGGTAAACTTTGGGCTGAAATATCTTTGATACTCCATCCCGCTTCTTCTAACGCCGCTTTGTCCAGCTTAAAGCGTCTTTTATTGTTAGAGAAAATCACTTTGCCGTTCGGCGCCAGGCAGCGACCAACCATAGTCAGTAACTTAACGTGATCACGTTGTACGTCCCAGGTGTCTTCCATCCGTTTGGAGTTAGAGAACGTCGGCGGGTCGACAAAGATTAAATCAAACTGGTTTTTGCAGCCTTTCAGCCAATCCAGACAGTTATCCTGAATAAACTGGTAGGCCTTGCCTTCTAAGCCATTAATCAGGAAGTTGCGTTTGGCCCAGTCCAGATAGGTATTGGACATATCCACAGTAGTGACAGACAAAGCACCACCTAAAGCCGCATGCACTGAAGCAGTGCCTGTGTAGGCAAATAAATTCAGTACTTTTTTACCCTTGGCTTGCTGTTGAATGGCTAAACGGGTGACGCGGTGGTCTAAGAACAGACCGGTATCTAAGTAATCACGCAGATTGACTAAAAACTTAGCGCCATATTCAGTCACTTCTTTGTACTGGCCTGCTTTAGCCAGCGCCTGATACTGCTCTTTGCCTTTTTGTTTTTCGCGAACTTTCAGCACCAGTTTGTCTGTACCAATACCCAGCACTTTAGGCACCAGGTTCACTACGTCAAACAAACGTTTTTGCGCTATTTGTTCATCGACATTGGCAGGCGCCGCGTATTCGTGGATCACCACTTCGCCGTCATACCAGTCGACCGCCACGTTGTATTCCGGAATGTCGGCGTCGTACATGCGGTAGCAACTGATGTTTTCGCGCCTCGCCCACTTCTCCAGCTGCTTAACGTTTTTCTTCAGGCGATTACCAAAGGATTCGCTTTCTGCATAAAACAACGCCGCAGTTTGACTGTTGGCATTCACCTGCACTTGCTGTTCGGTTAAATCGAACATGGTAAATTCACAGTCCAATGGACCGTTGGTAAACTTATAGCTTTTGGCTTTGGATAACTTCAGTGCCCGCAATAAATCCGGGCTTGAGGTAATAATGGCTAAACGCCAGCCCTGATAGTGTTTTTTCAGGCCTAAAGAGAATTCAGCATAGACAGGAATAAGTTGAGGTAAATCACCTAACCGCTCGCCGTATGGCGGGTTAGTGATAATGACACCTTTACCAGCACAAACGGCCGACTGAATTTGGGTCGCGTCCTGAGTAATAAATTCAATATAGTCAGCCACACCAGCACGGGCGGCATTCTGACGGGCTTTTTGTAAAGTGCGTTCATCAGTATCACTACCAATAAAAGTTACGCCTTCAGCTATTGCCTTGCGAGCCCCCAAAGCTTCTGCCCGCAACTGTTGCCACAGCTCCGGTTGGTGGTCACCCCAGCTTTCAAAGGCGAACTTTTCACGCTTTAAACCAGGCGCCAACTGACGGGCCATCAGCACAGCTTCTATTAATAAAGTACCGCTACCACAAAAAGGGTCATATAAAGGCTGATCAGCCTTCCAGCCGGAACGAATTAATAAAGCGGCAGCCAGGTGTTCTTTTAATGGAGCTTCGCCCTGCTCTTTTCTATAACCACGCTGATGCAGCGAAGGGCCGGAGAAATCCTGGAAGAAATGAAAATGCTGGCGCTCTAGACGCACCTGAAACCTTACATCCGGGTCGATACGATCGACATTTGGCCGGGCGTCATAACGTTCGCGGAACTGATCCACTATGGCATCTTTTACCCGCATGCCGCCAAACTGGGTATTGTCTATGGTCGGGTGTTTACCTACACATTCCACCGCGAAGCTTTGTTCCATCCGCATTAAGGAAGGCCAGTTAATGCGCATGGCGACCTGATACAGATCTGAATTGGCATCAATTTCGATGGATTGTTCCAGGCGTAGAATACGGGTCGCTAAACGCGACCATAAGCACAGCTGATACGCGTCTTTAAGTTCAGCCTTAAAGCGAACCACGCCCATGCCTAATTTAATGATTTCGCCTTGATAACGACGGATTTCATCCGCCAATAGCTCTTCAACACCTTTGGATGTTAAGGCCCAGAATTCCAACATATGATCTGCCCTGCAATAAAATGGCGCACATTATAACAGAAGCGCTTTCGAAAGCATTGGGATGTTTTCAGCTCAAAAAACAAAGATTTGCGTCTTGCCCAGCCAGAGACTCAGCCAGATCGTACGCTTAATGCGCTATACGTTTAATAATTGCGCAGTCAGTCAGTTTCTTGCAGATTTACTGGAATTAAGCCTTGCACTGCCAGGGTAAAAGCTCTACTATGCGCCCCGCAAACACGGACGCGGGATGGAGCAGCCTGGTAGCTCGTCGGGCTCATAACCCGAAGGTCGTCGGTTCAAATCCGGCTCCCGCAACCAATCTGATGTTTGTTTTAAATCCTGATAGTTACTGCTCAACTATCAATACGGACGCGGGATGGAGCAGCCTGGTAGCTCGTCGGGCTCATAACCCGAAGGTCGTCGGTTCAAATCCGGCTCCCGCAACCAACTTTAAGACCGACTTCATAGTCGGTTTTTTTGTAATTGAAATCTAGGATTGAGCAACCTCATAGCTTATCGGCATCCTCTTTATAACCCTCTGACGACGGTCGTCAGTTCAAATCTGGCTCACGCAACTTTTTTCACTGCGAAGGCTGAGATCTAATACTGTGCATTAACGTCGTCTTTAGGTGCTAAAAACAGCGACCTAGAGCGAAATGGCTACTTTGAACACCAAAATTTGAAAAAGACTAAAAATGATCCTGTGGCTTTAGTCCCCATTACCCCTTGTATCAAGAAGGCCAGTTAATTTTTTATTTTTAAACGCTGACAAATAGTCTGGGTCGTCAATTAAGTGAAACTGAACCAAATCATAATGCAGTTCACTATACAAGCCTTCAACTTCTGATACTAATGAGATCAAATCGGATAGCGTTATCGCTTTATTCTCATCTTTAAGTGAGCATATTTCCTCTTTAAACGAGTCTTCATAGAGCACCATCATCAAAGGATTATGAGCAATTAGGTTTCGCTTCTTTGCGAGCTCTAGCAGTTTGTTAAGATTCTTTGAAAATGACTGGACCTCTTCGCGATCTCCATACTTATCTTTGGCCAAATCAATTACTATGTTTATTCTCTGTGCTAGAGGTGCATTTGTTAAGTGATATACAATTCTTTGTCCATCTAACCATTTGCTGATGCAGTCAACGGTGAACTTTTCTAGGCTACCAAATGACAGGAAAACCTTACCAATATTCAGCGCCCACTCATCATTCAAATCAACAATTTTCGCCATACCACTCCTTAACTTAAAAGATTTGTATATTGTGCCAGAGCTCGTTATATAGTTTCACCAGATGACTATTAGATGTTAACTTATTGATAAATAAAAGCATTGATGGATACAGCCAAAACGCGCTGGCACATTATTGCTTTTCCCTAACATGTCATTTTTAGGTTGCCTAACACCAAAGGCCAAAATTAGGGTGGTTTACCCTCTTTGAAAACAAACAAATGTGCCTGTTGATTTGCTCAAAGTATGCCTGTTTTATAGTTAAAGCAAATAACACTGTGTATTCGTTCAGATTTACAACCAAAGCCAGCATCTGGCAAAAAACGGAGATGCAAAAGAGTTCAGTAAACGGACGGGCGACTGCGTTAGCAGACCCTGTCCAGCAGGGATGCTGGACAGGAGCCTACATGGATGTATTTACGGCGCGTCTGCGTTGCAGTTGACCGCTCCGTTATGAGACAGAAGAACTGGCCTGAATCACTCCGACGTCAACAGTAACTCTTCCAGACAATGTTGCTGTATACCGTAGAAGTTTTTGATTTGTTGCACCTGAGCCAGAATTTGTTCTCGGCTTTTGGGTTTTTGGCTTTTTACCGCCAGGATCATTTTGTTTTTGCTGGTGTGTTCCAGCGAGATAAATTCAAAGACTTGAGTGTCATACCCATAAGCTTCCAGCAGCAAAGCGCGTAGGCTGTCGGTCAGCATTTCGGCTTGCTCACCGGCATGAATACCGTGTTTTAGCATAGGTTGTAACAGTGGCGGGCTGATCAGTTGCGGTCGTAGCTGTTTATGACAACAAGGTGAACACATAATCATCGAAGCGCCAGTGCGAATGCCCATATGAATAGCGTAATCCGTCGCTATATCGCAGGCATGCAGCGCTATCATGACGTCTATGCCTTTGGCCTGAAAATGCTTCACATCGCCCTGCTCAAAACCAATACCCTGTAAATTTAAATCGCAGGCCACACCATTACATAAATCCACCAGCTCCTGGCGCAGCTCCACGCCTGTCACTTTGGCATTGAGTCCCAACTGATGCGTCAGGTAATCATGTACCGCAAAGGTCAGATAGGCTTTGCCCGAGCCAAAATCGGCAATATGCACAGCAGGTTTTTGCTTTAAGCCAGTTTGATTTAATGCCCGGTCGAATACTTCAACAAACTTATTGATTTGCTTCCATTTACGCGACATGGCAGGTACCAGCTTATGCTGCGCATCAGTCACCCCAAGTTGCTGTAAAAAAGGCCTGTCCAGCGAAAGAAAACGCTGTTTTTCTTTATCATGAGTCAAGGCTGCAGCAACAGGTGTCGTTTGCTTTATCGCTTTCGTACTGCTTAACACTTTGCCTTTTTTACTGACACTTAATTGAGTTTCGCTGTCCAAAGCTGTGAAATGGGCCGCTTTAAATTCGGTGCCCAGGAGTTGCTTAATCAACGCAAGCCCTTCGCTGACAACTAAATTTTTGGTGATATCGCGGGTTTTATGCCGGTATAAAAAACTTAAATGCGCAACATCTTTTAACACCAGAGGCCGCACTTCAATCCGCACTAGGGTTGCATCTTCACCCTGATAACTGCTGAGCAATAGCTTTTGCCAGCTGTTGGTATCAAGTTTTTGCTGAAGAAGTTGCATAAAGGCGCTGAAATCTGAAGTACTCACTGAAGTTCTCTGCAATCAAAAAAGGCCGCTAGTATAAACCTGACCGCCCCTAGCTCCATAGTGCTTTATGGCGCGGACGAGGTTTTTGTCGCTGGCAAAGCGTCTGAGTCAAACTCAATCTGCGACTTTTCAACAAAATACTCTGGCAGTTCCGCCTGAATAGCTGGTGTTAACTCTTTAAATTCATTCACCTGTTTCACCAGGTTCGCCCTGCCCTTATACAACTGGCTCTCAGCAGTCTCATAAGCTTCCTGAGCTTTGTTTAAGCTCTCTTTCACCCGTAAAAAGGTGGTCAGAAAGGTGCGTAGTTTGTTAAACACCGCATCCGCTCGTTTTGCCAATTCAGCCGTGTGTTTATGTTGCTCTTCATAACGCCATAACTGACGGACAATATTCAGGCTGGTGAGTAAAGTGGTCGGTGTTGCTACTAATACATTCTGATTCAGTGCCTGCTGGAATAAGGTCTCATCCGCCTTTAACGCCTCGACAAAAGCCGACTCTATCGGCACAAACATAAAGACTAAGTCAGGAGAATTCAGGCCCGGCAACTTGTGATAGTTCCGATCAGACAATTCTTTGATACGGGCCGCCATGGAAGCCACATGTTCCTGCAGCGCCAATTTACGCTCAGTCTCTTCCTCGGAATTGATATAACGGCTGTAGGCGTTTAACGACACTTTGGCATCAATGATGAGATGTTTACCCTGAGGTAAAAACACCACTAAATCAGGCCTTAGTTTATTGCCGTCATCCTGGGTGACGGAAAACTCACGCTGATAATCCTGCCCAGCTCTTAAACCTGAACGCTCCAGCACATTTTCCAGCACCAGTTCGCCCCAGTTGCCTTGCGTCTTTTTCTGGCCTTTGAGGGCCACAGCCAATTGGTGCGCTTCTTCGGTGATCTGTTGATTCAGCAGTTTTAAATGCTGCAGCTCGTGATTGAGCAGTGCCTGCTGCTGGCTATCTTTGAGGTGAATATCTTCCACTTTGCTTTTAAAAGCATCCAGCTGCAAACGGAAAGGATTTAATAAGCTATTTAACGCTTCCTGATTAGAGGCCTGGAAACGTACTGAT
>NZ_JAIWOI010000347.1 GCF_020217005.1 Rheinheimera sp.
TTATCTTCAAATATTTGCTGCGCCAGCTGCTGAAATTCAAGGCTGAGTTGTTGTTTGCTGTTTTGCAACAAGGCTTGTTGCTCGGCAAAATGCTGCTGCTTTTCTTTTAAACTGATTTGCAACGCGCTGTGTTCGCGCTGCAGCTGCATATAATCCTGCTGCTGGCTCTGGTACTGCTGTTTTAACTCAGCCCAGAGTTCTGACACCTGCTGATACTGGCTTTGGCTACGGGCAAGCTCTGCAGCGTATTTCTGCTGCTGGTAACTTAAGTCTTTAAAGTCGTCCTGTGCTTGCTGTAACTGCTGCTGAATCTGCAACAGTTGTTGCTGAGCCTGCCCGCACTGTTGTGCCAGTAACTGATGGCTGGTGTGCAGTGCTGAAAGATCGTGCTGCGCCTTTAGTGCCTGGCGACGCCAATACCATAAACCCCACCCACAGCTGACTAAAACCAGAGTAAAAAAGCCAGCGAAGATAAATAAAAATTCTGGGGTCATGGTCCTCTCTGCATCAAATCTTTTAGCGGCTTGGATTGCCTATGGCGCATTTGTTTTCGACACAAGCACTGACAGGCGCTAGCAGCATCTGACAAGTAGACATTAAGCCAAGCTTCTCATTTTGCTGCTTTTTTAGCTTTTGGTAACGATCGTTGGTGTAGCTTAACATTTTTTCGTCTGTGTGCAGTGTAGAGTAGATCAAATACTGCTCTGGCCCACCGCAGGGTCTGGAACCCACTCCTACGACTTTGCATTGGCTGTCTTCAGTACAGTCTTTATTTTCTGTCAGACGCTCCAGTCGCAGTTGCAACTGACGGGTATCTAATTGTAGCTGCGCCAACGGACCATCTAATTGAGTGGCCAACTTATCTTTTTGGGTTGGAACAGTTGCACAGCCGCTCAGAGATAAAAGCAACACTGCTACAGTTAACGATTTATTCATTTTTATCTCCAAAAAATTTTGCTTGGCTAAAGGGCTACGAAGCGCACGACGGCTTATGAGTAGCTTATCTTAGAGATTGAAATCGAAGCGAACAATAGAATTAGCGAGGAAATTTGTAAGCAATTTATTAACTTGAGTAAAGATGGAACTGGAGTCAGGACACATTGTCTGTTGCAATTATTGTCCTGACCCTTGGGGTATTAAATTTTGGCTTCCAGTTCTGGCAGGATAGCGAACAAATCGCCAACCAAACCATAATCAGCCACCTGGAAAATTGGCGCTTCAGGATCTTTATTGATGGCCACTATCACTTTAGAGTCTTTCATACCGGCTAAGTGCTGGATGGCACCAGAGATGCCGACGGCAATATAGAGATCCGGAGCTACAATTTTACCTGTTTGGCCAACTTGCATATCGTTTGGCACAAAACCCGCGTCTACTGCAGCGCGTGAAGCACCAATAGCAGCGTTCAGCTTGTCGGCTATACCGTTTAATAGCGCAAAGTTTTCGCCATTTTGCATACCACGGCCGCCAGATATGATCACGCGGGCTGCAGTCAATTCCGGACGTTCAGATTTTGTCAGCTCTTCGCTGACAAAAGCAGATATACCGGCATCCCTGCTGTAACTAAGGCTTTCTATAGGGGCGTTATTGCCTGTCTCAACTGCATCAAAAGCAGCTGATCGAACAGTAAGTACCTTGATTACATCGCTTGTTCTCACTGTCGCAATTGCATTACCTGCGTATACAGGACGTACAAAAGTATCTGCGCCTTCAACAGCTATCACATCTGAAATCTGGGCAACATCCAACAACGCAGCAACCCGTGGCAAAAAGTTTTTGCCGTTTGTGGTGGCGCTGGCTACTACATGCTGGTAGTCCCTGGCTAAATCCGTCACCAACAGGCTGATATTTTCCGCTAACTGATGTTGATAAACTGCTGCATCGGCGTGCAATACTTTAGTCACTCCCTGCAAAGTCGCAGCTTCTGCAGCAACAGTTGCAGAATTAAAACCTGCGACCAACAGATGAATATCACCACCAATCTTACTTGCGGCTTTAACTGCCTTATGAGTGTCAGGCTTCAGGTTCTGATTATTGTGTTCGGCTATTACTAAAATGCTCATCAGATCACCTTCGCTTCTTGTTTTAATTTGGCTACTAACTCGTCTACTGAGCTTACTATTACACCTGCCTGACGCGAGGCCGGTGCTGTGACTTTTAGTGTTGTTACATTAGAACTCAGGTTCACACCGTAGCTGTCTGCAGTTTTTACGTCTAAAGGCTTTTTCTTTGCCTTCATGATGTTTGGTAATGAAGCATAACGCGGTTCATTTAAACGTAGATCAGTTGATACCACAGCAGGTAAAGTCAGTTCTACTTGTTGTAAGCCACCGTCTATTTCGCGGGTAACTTTTACTTTGCCATCAGCGATTAACACTTTTGAAGCAAAAGTGCCCTGACCCATGCCAGTTAATGCAGCCAGCATTTGACCTGTCTGGTTATTATCTGAGTCTATGGCTTGTTTACCCAAAATCACCAGCTGTGGTTGCTCTTCAGCTACGACCTTGCTTAATAACTTCGCTACTTGCAGCGAATCTAAACTTAACTCGGTGTCAATCTGTAAAGCACGATCAGCACCCAAAGCCATAGCGGTACGTAATTGTTCCTGCACTGCAGCGGGACCAATAGAGACAACAACAACCTCAGTCGCAACGCCCGCCTCTTTTAACCGAACAGCTTCTTCTACTGCAATTTCACAAAACGGGTTTAAAGCCATTTTTACATTAGCTAAATCTACACCGCTCTGATCGGCCTTTACCCGCACTTTGACGTTGTAATCTATGACCCGTTTTATCGGTACTAAAATCTTCATAAAAACCCCATTCGGCCGTTATACTTAGCCCTAAGTTGACGTTCAGGTAAAGCTGATTCTTTCCAGGTCATCAATCTACTTACTGTTGACGTTAACGTCAACCTGAAATACCCTAGCAAACAGCGGAAGAATGAAAATTTATGTCAAGATAAACATCCATTAGCAGAACAAGGCTAACGCCAGACAAAAAAGATGGATAAGTTGAGGTTGTTGTGGTTGAACGTGAGTCGATGGAATTTGATGTAGTGATAGTTGGTGCTGGTCCGGCAGGTCTGTCGACTGCCATCCGCTTAGCTCAGCAAGCCAAAACAGCAGGCACGGATCTTAGTGTCTGCGTGGTAGAGAAAGGCTCTGAGGTGGGCGCCCATATTTTGTCGGGCGCGGTGTTCGAGCCACGCGCCTTAAACGAATTATTTCCGGATTGGCAAAAAATGAACGCCCCCGTAACCGCAGCTGTTACGCATGACCATATTTATTTACTGAAAGACGAAAACTCCGCGCAAAAATTGCCAAACTTCCTGGTGCCTAAGACTATGCACAACGAAGGCAATTACATAGTGTCCATGGGAAATCTATGCCGTTGGTTGGCTGCACAGGCAGAACAACTGGGTGTTGAAATTTTCCCGGGTTTTACCGCCGCAGAATTACTGATAGAAGATGATGTGGTGAAAGGCGTAATTACAGGTGAAATGGGTGTAGCCCATGACGGTAGCCACAAAGATAGTTACGTCCCTGCCATGGAACTCAAAGGGAAATACACAGTGTTTGCCGAAGGCTGTCGTGGCCATTTGGGCAAAGCATTGATCGCTCGTTTTCAGTTGGACCAAGGACGCTCACCTCAGCACTATGCGCTGGGTTTCAAAGAAATTTGGGACATTCCGGCAGAGCAACATCAACAAGGTTTAGTGGTTCACAGTGCAGGTTGGCCTTTGCAGCAAGACACCAGTGGTGGCGGGTATTTGTATCATGCTGAAGGCCAACAGATTGTGGTAGGCCTGATTGTTGATTTGAACTACAGCAATCCGCACTTGAGTCCTTTTGAAGAGTTTCAGCGCTACAAGCAGCATCCAGTGATTAAACAGTACCTGCAAGGTGGCAAAAGAGTATCTTATGGTGCCCGCGCTATAGCAAAAGGTGGCTTAAACAGCCTGCCTAAAATGACTTTCCCCGGAGGTGTAATGGTAGGCTGTGATGCCGGCACGCTGAATTTTGCCAAAATTAAAGGCAACCACACTGCGATGAAATCTGGCATGTTAGCTGCTGAAACCATCTTTGCAGCCTTATTACAAGATAAGGCCGGCACTGACCTGACTGAATATGCGGATCATTTTGAGCAAAGCTGGTTGTTTGACGAGTTGTTCAGAAGTCGTAATTTTGGCCCGGCAATGCACAAGTTTGGCTCATTCTGGGGCGGCGCCTTTAATACCCTGGACCAGAACATCTTCGCTGGTAAACTGCCCTTCACGTTAAAAGATGACACTGTTGACCATCTGATGTTGAAACCGGCGGCTGAAGCCAAAAAAATTCAGTACAGCAAACCAGACAATCAACTTAGTTTTGACCGTTTGTCTTCAGTTTACTTATCTAATACCAACCATGAAGAAGATCAGCCCTGCCATTTAAAACTGGCCGATGCCTCTATTCCTATTGCAGTGAACTTAGCCTTGTACGATGAGCCCGCGCAGCGTTACTGCCCTGCTGGCGTGTATGAAATAGTACAAGAAAATGACCAGCCAAGACTGCAAATCAACGCTCAGAACTGTATTCACTGCAAGACCTGCGATATTAAAGACCCACGCCAGAATATCACCTGGGTCACGCCGGAAGGTGCAGGTGGTCCAAATTATCCAAATATGTAAGATCAGGGGGAGATGGGATCAGAAGCAAAAAACTAAAATCGACAGCTTCTGATCCCATTTGTTTTGATATAACAGTGGCGTTTTTTAGTTTTATTTTTCTGATTATCAAAAAGTTCAATTCTCTTCGATGATTTTGCTGTACTGTTCTCATTGCCAATTGTAATAATAGACAGCTAAGTCTATGTTTATGACTCAGATCGAGAGTAGCTCAGAACAATAAAAACAGCTTGGAAGGTTATCCATGAGTACAAAAGTGATAAAAAGCGGCGCCGGTAAAGACGACGTTAATTTAACAGTGCGTCCATTCTCCGCGACTGAAACTGAAGCTGACCTGAATTTTGGCTCTGGCCGCTACATGTATTTCACTGAACGCGACCTGAGCCGGATCCTGTCCAATCTGGATGCTTTGCGAAATAGTGTTTTCCCTATCGCGCCCTCAGATGTTGAAGACGTCAGCAGACGCCAGCAGCAGTTTCCTTCTGTGTGTTTAATTGGTTTAGGACGCTGTGGTTCCAATATTGCGCTGGACGTGGCGTCTCTTGTCTATAACGCCCGCAGTTTCTATATGAATGAATTTAATATCGAAGAGCGCCAGCAGAAAGAAACTGAATATCGTCCTGTTCGCTGGATCAAAAAAGGGTTGAATCTGGACAAATCACATCAGGTAAAACCAGTATTTTTGATTGAGCCTTTGGTGATGCTGGGCGACTTGGATAAAGATATTGAAGGTCGCATCCGCTTCTCGCACACTGGCGAAAAATCCAACTTTTTGCAAGATTACAACAAGATGAAAATTATGGACCTATCAGAAGTCCATGCTGGCGGTGCGGGTAACGCGCCAATTCTGGGTCAGTATCTGGCCAAAATCATCTTGAATAAAGACACACAAAAGTTCTCTAATCCTGACTGGAAGTTTATCCACTCTTATCTGATTGATTCCTGTGGTATCAAAGCCAACCAATCCCGTTTGTACTTTTATATTTTCAGTGCTGGTGGTGGTACAGGTTCTGGTATGGCATCTGAATTTGGTTTAGCTCAGCAATATGCTTACATGGCGAAAACCTTTGATACCAGACCTGAACTGGAAAACGAAGCGAACGCGGGTCACTCCTTTGTGTTTGAACCTATTTTCACCAGCGGTATTTGTATTCTGCCCAATATTACCGATCATGGCGTGGAGATGTCAGAAGCCCTGCACATCAACTCAGGTCGCTTATTGTGTAAATATCTGGCTGAAGAGTGGGATTTTTCATACAACCTGGAAAACGAAGACAGTCCAGAATCCAGTGTGATGCATCGCATTCGCCCATGGAATGCCATGATGCTGATTTCTAATGACATCATGCGTTACGCTGAAGAAACAGACGATGGTGAAATCCAGCATATCGATGTAAATGCGATGGAAAAATATGCTAACCAGTATATTTCTCAGCAGATTTTCAACATTTTAACAGCACAGGCTGTCACCACAGACTACGACGAAAATTACTTCCGCCGTGCCGGTATCGACATTGGTGAGACCATTAGGTTAGACGCCAACGACTTGTTTATGAGTCTGGCAGGCCCTGTGGCTGTGGCTTATGCAGAATCGGTGATCCCTAGTACACCTGCTGCTGTTGATAAGTTGAAGCTTTTTGATAAGAACAGCAACAGTGGTTTAAACATAGACGATCTGTTTTTCCGCTCTATCGACCTGCCCCACTTCAATAAAGTCACGCAAGCCATTGAGGGCATCAGTTTATTACCTATAGAGTCCGGTCGTTACCGTGAAGCTTTAGCTTCTTATGTAAAAAGTGGCTACGATCCAAAAGACTTAAAAGACCTGCACTTCTTTAAAAACTGCTCGTCTGTGGTTTCGATCATTTCGTTACCAAAAGACTACAAACTGTCTTACATGGATTTAAATCGCCTGAAAAGCCATTTAAACACCTTGTTCCCAAATACTACATTAAAACGTTATGCTCTGGTTATTGGCGCTTCAGCCAACATTTCACTGACCACTTTGATTGTAAAGAGTCCGTGTTTAAGTGATGATTTCCTGACGTTAATTGTGTCCTTTATCAAACGCTGTTTTGCCAAGGATGACTATCGTTTTAATGATGCACTGGACAAAGCCATGCTGGACTTTATCCGCGATGAACAATTTGACGAACAACGCCTCGACGATATGCTGCATGAGTTTGAGAACCCGGCAAAAATTCTGGACACCAACTGGTATGCCATCAAACCTATGTATGAGAAGAAATACCGTGAACTGATCCGTAATAAGGACAAATTTGTCTCTATTAACGATATACGGTTATCCCGCGACAGTGTGAAAAAATCTATTCATTATTTACGCGAAATTTATCGTCATAAGATCAGTAAAACCAAGGTTATTTCACTGAATAATCTGTCAGACAAGCAGTCTGAAAAAGCGACCAAAGCGGATCCCGCCGCGGACAAAGCCTAAAACTGAAGGCCTCCGCAGTGCGGGGGCTTTTTTTATGTAGAAACAACCCTGTCCTTTTAGCCTGCAAATTTTCCTATGGAGTCTCTGATGAAATCCTCTGTATCTTCGCTGCTTACCAGCTTACTTTTATGTACTTTTGTTGCACAAGCAGCGCCTCATGACAATATGAACGCTACCTTGTGGTACCAAACCTCTGCAGAATTTAAAGCCAGCGCCATACAAACCTACCAGACCGCTGCTTTACAGTTACCCCATGCGATCGCAGACAAAAGCTGGACCGCCTTACCAAACCAGACCTCCGGTTATCAGGACTTGCCTGTGGCCATTATTGTCGATATTGACGAGACCATTCTGGACAACTCCCCAACAGCAGCGCAAGGCGTGTTGTTAAACGTTGGTTATGATCCAAAACGTTGGGATCAATGGGTCGCGATGGCCGCAGCTAAAGCCGTACCAGGCGCAGTCGCCTTTGTGAACAAAGCCGAAGCCGCAGGTGTAAAAGTTCTGTATATCAGCAACAGGGAATGCGAAAAGCGTGGCGACAACGCTGAACCTTGCCCACAAAAAGCCGATACGCTGCGTAATTTAAAAGCCGTAGGTATTAAAAAGGTGGACGCTTCGCAAATCTGGCTAAAGTCAGAACAAAAGAACTGGAGCAGTGAAAAGGAAAGCCGTCGCCTGCTTGCAGCCAAAGATTTCCGTATAGTAATGTCTATTGGCGATGACTTTGGTGATTTCCTGCCTGACGTGAAGAAAAACATCACGCCTGAACAGCGCTCTGCTCTGGTGGACAAATACCAGGACTACTGGGGCGCTAAATGGTTTGTGTTGGCCAACCCAACTTATGGTTCATGGCAAACCATTTTAAAACAACCCAACAGTCAGTATTTACAGTCAGTGCCTGCAGCACAATAGTCACTGCAATAACAAAGGGCCATCAGGCCCTTTGTTATTGCGCCTGTTAAGGCAAGGCTTTACCTCGGGCTGCAACATAAAGCGCATACCAATGTTCGCGGCTCAGGTTTACCGACAAGGCTTTTTGACAAGCAACAATACGAGCTGGTGAAGTGGTACCTATCACCGGCTGAATTCCAGCTGGGTGTTTCAGTAAAAAAGCCAGTACTATGGCCTCGGCACTGGTTTGATAGTCGGCAGCTAGTTGTGCCACTAATGCAGAAGTGGCCTGCTGGGCTGCGGTTTCAGGCGCACGGCCGCCGCTAAACAAGCCCTGAGCCAGACTGCCCCAGGCTTGCAGCTGCACCTTATGCAACTGACAGTATTCCACAGTACCATAGCTGTAATGATGAGCAGCACCTTCCGGCATGGCAGTCATCACGTTTTGTTCCAGCCAGTTTAAGTCGTTCAGGCTCATTTGCAGCTGATTAGCGACCAATGGTTCAGGCAATGCTGACTGCAGCAATTGCAATTGTGGCCAACCAAAATTCGACACCCCAAAAGCTTTGACTTTGCCTTGTTGCTTCAGCTCTGCAAAGGCGTCGGCCACTTCATCAACCCACATCAGTTGATCGGGTCTGTGCAACAACAGAATATCTATGTAGTCGGTTTGCAGTCGTTTTAACGACTGATGCACACAATCCAGAATATAGCTTTTACTAAAATCATAACGCCCTACTGAAGTTGCATCGGAAAAACGTATAGCGCATTTGGTTTGCAGTATTAATTGCTCACGTAAACCTGAATGTGCCGCCAGGTAGTCGCCAAACACAGCTTCAGCTTTACCACGACAATAGATATCGGCGTGGTCAAAAAAACGAAAGCCAGCGTCCAGAGCTGCATCTATGGCGGTATAAGATGAATCTCGTTGTTCTTTGCTAGTGGTGGGTTGATCCCAACGGCCGCCCAATCCCATGCAACCATAAACTAAGGCATCGGCTTTGGGGAAATAGTGCTGAATAGGTAACATCAGTGGTCCCTTTTTAATAGTGAGTGGCAAGTTTACCTGATCTGCTCCTGTTGCCAATAGTGCAGGATTTTTCTGGACTAAAATAAACAGCAGCCTTGCCCATGATGCATTGAGCACCTAAACTAACGTCCTTTTTCAACTGCCGGGTGTGGTGCTTTGGAACAAACTACGTTGTTTCGTTTAAATAAATTTATCAGTGATACAGGTTTTTGTTCGCGCCGTGAAGCAGACAAGCTGATTGAACAAGGCCTGGTGACGGTCAATGGTGTAGTGGGTACTTTAGGCACCAAAGTGATGGAGCAGGACCAGGTACTGGTTCAGGGCAAACCACTGAAAGCCAAGCCCCGCCGGGTGTATCTGGCCTATCACAAAGCTGTAGGTATTACCTGTACCACAGAGTTGGATGTCAAAGGCAACATCATTGACGCCATAGGTTATCCGGAGCGGATTTTTCCAATAGGCCGTCTGGACAAAGAATCTGAGGGGTTGATTTTCCTGACGAACGACGGTGATATCGTCAATAAAATTCTGCGTGCCGGCAATGAACACGAAAAAGAATACGTGGTTACCGTCGACAAACCTATCACAGAACATTTTTTACGTAAAATGAGCTCAGGCGTGCCGATCCTTGAGACCATTACTTTGCCTTGTCAGGTGAAACAAATTTCCCGCCAAACCTTTAATATTGTGCTGACTCAGGGCCTGAATCGCCAGATCCGCCGTATGACGGAGTTTTTAGGTTTTAATGTCACCAAACTCAAGCGGGTTCGTATTATGAATGTGCGTCTGGCCGAGTTAAAAGTAGGTCAGTACCGCGAACTGACTCAAAGCGAAATGGCTGATCTCGAGGGCAAGTTATTAAGTTCCAGCAAGACTGAAGAAGCTTCGGTTTTAACAACGCCAAAAGCCAAAACATCGCCAAGACGTCACGGATGAATAAACAGCTGCGCTGG
>NZ_JAIWOI010000348.1 GCF_020217005.1 Rheinheimera sp.
TTTTTGCTGATCTGTGGTTACTTGCTGGTACTACTACTGGCCGCATCAGCAGCGCAGCATTGGAACTATCGTCAGCTGACCGTCAAAGCCCAACAACAAAGTGATAACCTCGCCGCCTTTATCCGTTATGAAATTGGCCGCTATGCCGATTTACCCAAACAGGTCGCTGACTCAGACTTATTACAGTCACTGCTGCGCGATCTGCCAGCCAGTAGCGAGCAGCTAAATCAATATTTATTTCAACTACAACGCAGTGCGGATGTCGCTGATTTATATCTGGTTAATCCTGCAGGCATAGTGATAGCAAGCTCTAATGCAAAAGGCCGCATTTATTATCTGGGCCGGGATTTTGGCTTCAGACCTTATGTGCAACAAGCGCTGGCGGGCCAGCACGCACAGTATTACGCTTTGGGTCACACCAGCGAACGTCGGGGTTATTACTACAGTGTCCCTGTTCGTATCAAAGGACAGATCCTGGCTGTGATGGTGGCGAAAGTCGATCTGGAACCTATAGAGCAACATCAACAACAAATTGCTGGTTTAGCCGATAGCCACTTTATGGTGACAGGACAAAGCGACGAAGTGTTTTTGTCAGATGTTCCGGACTGGCGTTTAACCAGCTTAACTGGCAAACCACTGACTGCGTCCGAACAGCAACGTTACATCACGCAAGCGATAAAGCCTCTGCGTTATACTGTGGGTTCGGCCTTATTGGCTACGGCTTATCCGCTTTGGCATTTGCCCTTTGGCGATAAAACGCAGAGTTTTTTGCCTTATCAACGAACTTTGCCAGAGTTTGGCTGGACTTTAACTGTACTGGCCTCACCTGCTCCACAACAGTCTGCGTTATGGTATGTGCTCTTGCTGGTGACTTTAGTCTATAGCTCAGCCCTGCTGGCGATCTGGGTGCGACGCGAACGAAAAAAACGTCACCAGCAACTCGTTCAACACAATCAGCAGTTGGAACAAAGGGTGATAGACCGCACTAAAGATTTGGCTGAAACCAACAGGCAATTGATACGACAGATTGAGCGGCGTGAGCAAACCGAAACCGAGCTGGCTCAAACCGAACAGCATCTGGTACAAACAGCGAAACTTGCCACTATAGGCGCTTTGTCCGCTTCGTTGAATCATGAGTTAAATCAACCTTTGACGGCTTTACAAAGCTACGCTCAAACCACTGAAAAATTGCTCGATAAAGGTTATCTGGACGACGCAAAAACCAATATTCAGGCGATGCGGCAACTGATGCAGCGCTTAAGTGTGATAGTGGCGCAGTTTAAAGATTTTAGTCGTAAAAGTTCTGGCAAAAACCAGTTGGTGCAGGTGAATAAACTGGTGCTGGATGCGCTGGGTATAGTGAAACACCAATGCCAACAGCAAGGTGTCAAAATACGGCTGCAATTGCCTGATCAGTCTCCTGCAGTTCTGGCCGACAGTATTCAGCTGGAGCAGGTGTTGGTGAATATTCTGACCAATGGTGTACAGGCGATGGCTGGATTAGCGGATGCCGCTTTTCATGTCGCAGTCAGGACTCAGGCTCATCAGGTGAGCATTCATATTCGCGATCAGGGGCCTGGTATAGAACCTCATCATCTGGAACGCATTTTCGAAGCCTTTTTTACCACCAAACAACGCGATGGCTTGGGTTTGGGTCTTTCCATTTCACAACGTATAGTGCAATCATTTGGTGGCCACCTTGAAGTGCGTAATGCGCCACAAGGCGGCGCCGAATTTATTATTGTGCTTTTGACTGCGACAACAGGATCTTAAATGGCCAACATTGAACAACAGCCTCCAGCCATTATTTTTATTGACGATGAGGCTGATATCCGAGGCGCTGTCAGCCAGTTGTTTAAACTTGAAGATTTAACCTGTATTGCTACGGCCAATCCTGCGGACGTCTTAAGCCGGGTCAGCAGCAGTTTCAACGGAATAGTCATCACCGATATGCATATGCCGGCCTTAAATGGCCTGGAACTATTGCAAAAAATTCATGCCATAGACGCCGAAATTCCGGTGGTGATGCTGACAGGTTACGGCGCTGTCTCGCTGGCAGTAAAAGCCATGCAGCAAGGCGCTTACGATTTTCTGGAAAAGCCTTTTGATAATGACCATTTGATTGAAGTCAGCCGCCGCGCTTTAGAAAAACGTCATTTAGTACTGGAAAACCGCCAGCTCAAAGCTGCGGTTGCACGCGAACAACAACCAGGTTTACGTATCTTAGGGCAAAGCCCGGCCATGCAGCAGTTGCGCCGTACTCTGGATGCAGTGATCAACGCCCCTGCCGATGTGCTGATTTATGGTGAAACCGGCACAGGCAAAGAGCTGGTCGCCCGTTATTTACACGAACAAAGCGACAGACGTCAGCATAACTTTGTGGCTATCAACTGCGGTGCTATTCCAGAGCAGCTGATAGAAAGTGAACTCTTTGGTGCCGAAGCCGGTGCTTTTACCGGCGCAGACAAAAAACGTATCGGAAAGTTTGAATTTGCCAACGGTGGTACTTTGCTGCTGGACGAAATCGAAAGTACACCTCTGTCTTTGCAGGTCAAACTGCTGAGGGTGCTGGAAGAACGCAAAGTAACCCGCTTAGGCTCCAATCAGGCTATTGATTTGAATATTCGGGTGATAGCGGCCAGTAAATCCGATTTAAAACAGCTGGCAAGCACAGGTGAATTTCGCAGTGATTTGTATTACCGCTTGTCTCTGGTGGATTTACAGCTGCCACCGCTACGCCAACGCAAAGATGATGTGTTTTTATTGTTTTCGCACTATGCCCGTATAGCGGCGGCGCGTTTTCATAAAGAGTACATTCCACTTCAAAGTGTCGGGTTACAGCAGTTAGCTCAGCACCAATGGCCAGGTAACGTCCGAGAGCTGCGTAATATGGCCGAACGTTATGTCTTGATGGGGGCTGATATCGCCTTTAGTCAACAACAGCATAAAGCTGAACATGGCATCACAGGCTGCATGAGTTTGCAGCAACGCGTGGAATACTACGAAAAAATGCTGTTGGAAGAAGCGTTGAATCAGCACAAAGGTGCAATAAAAGCTGTGATGGCAGAGCTGGATTTACCGCGCAAAACCTTGTACGACAAAATGGCGAAGTATCAACTGACCCGCCGCGACTTTCTGGATAAGCCGGAAGACTAACACAATCTTGTGCGGATTAAGTGACACAAAGAGTTGCCATCTGTGTGGAATTCCGCACACCCCTCGAAAGAGCTTCAATCTACAACATATAACCCTTTGTATTTTATAGACATATTCAATAAAACAAAGCTGGCCTTCTCTTTGCTATTGACTGTCTGACAGGGAGATTTTCTCCATAACCAGAGAGACAATAACAATGAAAAATAAAGCCATAAGGCTGTTATCCAGCCTGTATATCCAGGTATTAATTGCCATCAGTGTCGGTATCTTTTTAGGTCATTTTTACCCAGAGTTTGGTACTGCAATGCAGCCACTGGGCACAGCTTTTATCAAGCTGATTAAAATGATTATCGCGCCCATTATCTTTTGTACCGTAGTGGTAGGTATAGCTGGTATGGAAGATATGAAAAAGGTAGGCAAAACAGGTGGTTACGCCCTGCTCTACTTTGAAATCGTATCCACCATTGCATTAATTATTGGTTTAGTTGTGATTAACCTCGTCAAGCCTGGTGTTGGTATGCATATCGACCCGGCCAGTCTGGACCAGCATTCCATCAGTAAATACACAGCGCCAGATCAGATGCAAAGCACCACAGACTTTTTACTGAATGTGATCCCTAGCAGCGTCTTTGATGCTTTTGCACGGGGTGACATGCTGCAAGTACTGTTTTTCTCTATTTTGTTTGGTTTTGCGTTACAGCGTTTAGGCGGACGACAAAACCTGATTTTTGGTTATGTCGAGAAAAGCTCCGAAGTGTTATTTGCCATAGTGCATATGCTGATGAAAGTCGCGCCTATAGGTGCTTTTGGAGCTATGGCTTTCACCATAGGCAAATACGGCATTGCGACTTTATGGTCGTTAGCAGGCCTAATGGCGACCTTCTATCTGACCTGTTTAGTCTTTATTTTCGTAGTACTGGGTGCTATTTGCCGTTACCACGATTTTTCTATCCTCAGGTTTATCCGCTATATCAAAGAAGAATTACTGATAGTATTAGGTACCTCTTCTTCAGAGTCTGTATTGCCTCGTATGATGGCCAAACTTGAGCGCCTGGGCGCAACCAAATCTACCGTCGGGTTAGTGATCCCTACTGGTTACTCATTTAATCTGGACGGCACAGCTATTTATTTAACTATGGCAGCAGTTTTTATTGCTCAGGCCACGGATACCCCTATGGATTTAACGCAGCAGCTGACCTTGCTGGCTGTGCTTTTAGTCACCTCTAAAGGTGCGGCCGGCGTTACAGGCAGTGGTTTTATTGTATTGGCAGCCACTTTAGCATCGGTGGGCTCAGTGCCTGTCGCTGGCATCGCATTAATTTTAGGCATAGACAGATTTATGTCCGAAGCCCGTGCTTTAACCAATTTGATAGGTAACGGTGTAGCTACTTTAGTAGTGTCTAAATGGTGTGGGGAACTCGACACTGCACAACTGGATAAAGAGCTGGCGCAAGGAGCTAGTGTTGTAGAAAAAAGTGCTACTGTCGCAACAGCCAGCACTGCAGAGGTGCAACATGGCTAAGTCGTATTTATCAGTAATGCTCTTTGCTACTCTTGCATCCAGTGCTTCAGCCAATGCCTTTGAATGGGATTGGTATGGCAAACTTGAGTTGCAGGCGCTGGATGTCGACAAAGGCTTGTATCGATACGCCGATCAGGGCCACCAGATCGAGGCTCCTTTTTCACGGTTAGGTCTGAAAGCCAAACATCAACTGACGGAAGGCCTTGCTGTGATTGCGGTCTACGAATGGCAAGTCAATGGGCTGGATGATGCCAACAGAGATCACAAACTAGGCTCGCGTAACACCTACATTGGCGTTGCCGGTACGTATGGCGAACTGGTGTTTGGCAAAAACGACACCAAGTTTAAAAAGTCCGAAGGCAAAATCGATTTATTCAATGAAACCCTGGCCGATATGGCACAAATTACACCGGGTCAGGACAGGTTGGAGAATGTGATTGGCTACCAGTCGCCCATGGTTGAAGGTTTCAATTTTTCAGCGACTTACCAGACTGGAGCCAGCGACGAAACTGCCGGGGGTTATGACTGGGTACTGGGCTATGGTGATCCAGCTTTGAAAAAACATCCTGTATATCTGGCCTACGGTCGTACAGATGAGCTGAATAACATCACCGCTGAACGAATAGTGGCGCAAATGCCTTTGTGGCAGGCAGACGGGGCCAAGCTTGCCGCTGGTCTAATGTACCAGCACAGTGAGCATGTGACTCGCGCAGTTCAGGGGGATGCCTGGCTGGCTCAGCTGAGTTACCAGCGTGGTGACTGGACATATAAATGGCAATGGCAGAAAGATGACAGCCAAACCCGCCATGCTGAAAAAGCCCGTCTGAATAACATTGGATTGGATTACCAATGGCGAAACAATTTGACGGCTTACCTGCTTCTGTCCACACTCAATTTCGAAACCGACAATGATCACGCAGCCGCTTTAGGTTTGAAGTTCTTGTTCTGATCCGGACCGGAGCTTAGCTCCGGTCTCTTTTCGTAAGGATTGTCTATGTCAATTATGACCAGCCGCTTACTTCTACTCTGCGGTCCTTTATTACTCTTACTCACTCTTATTCTCCCTCCACCGGCCACAGCAATGAGCCAGGCAGCCTGGATGGTCACAGGTTTAATGGCCTGGATGGTATTGTGGTGGATCACAGAAATAGTGCCTATCCCCGTTACCTCTATCCTGCCGATGATTTTTATTCCAGTACTGGGCATAGATAAACTGGATGCAGCGACTTCACCTTATGCCCATCCGTTGATCTTTTTATTTTTTGGTGGCTTCTTTTTATCCATTGCGATGGAGAAGACCAATTTACACAGGCGCATTGCGCTAAAAGCCTTGTCTCTGGTCGGCACTTCACCCGGACTACAAATTGCTGCCTTAATGGCTGTCACAGCCTTTTTGTCGATGTGGATGTCCAACACCGCCACATCCGTGATGATGTTGCCTATCGGTTTATCTATTATCGCTATGGCGAATGCTTCAACCCAGGACCAGTTTGGCAAGGCTGTGTTATTGGGGATTGCCTACAGCGCCAGTATTGGTGGTGTAGCAACACTGATCGGCACGCCGCCTAATGCCTTATTAGCTGCCTATCTGTCAAAAAGCTATAGCATTCAAATCAGCTTTGCCGACTGGATGATTTTAGGTGTTCCTTTGGCGCTGACCATGCTTGTCATTTGTTGGTTCTGGCTGACTAAAATCCATTTCCGGATGCCTGCAACTGACTCTGGTCAAAATGACACTCCAGCCCAGTTAAAAGCGCTAGGCTTGATGTCTCGTTCACAAAAGTTGGTGCTGATGGTGTTTGCACTGGCAGCATTAAGCTGGATTAGCCAGCAATGGTTGGTGAAATGGACTGGGCTGCCCATTAGCGACACTGTCATTGCACTTTGCGCCGCCGCTTTATTGTTTTTATTGCCGGGAGAAAAAGGTTCTGGCGCTGCTTTGTTAGAATGGAAAGACAGTCAGAATGTGCCTTGGGGCGTTTTATTGCTGTTTGGTGGTGGCTTGAGTATGGCGGATCAGATCCAAAAGACCGGTGTGGCTGAACTCTTGGCGCAACAACTGCATTTATTGGACGGTGTACCGCCTATCCTGCTGTTGGTAGCAGTCACCAGTCTGATTATCTTCCTGACGGAAGTCACCAGTAATACAGCGACTGCCGCAGCCTTCCTGCCATTATTGGGCCCTGTTGCTGTCTCTATGGAATTGTCGCCACTGTACTTAGTAGTACCAGCTGCGTTAGCTGCTAGTTTTGCCTTTATGTTACCAGTGGCAACGCCTCCTAACGCTATAGTGTTCGCGTCAGGTAAATTGCAGATCAAAGACATGGTCAGAGCAGGTTTAGTGTTGAATCTGGTCGGTATAGCGGCTATCAGCCTGTTTAGTTTATGGTTAGGGCCACAATTGCTGAGTTAAATACGTGAACGGACAGCAAGAAGCGGCCAAGGCCGCTTCTTGCTTTTATACGAAAAACTTAAAGCTAAAGGTGCAAAGACAACATGCTTTAGGCTAAAAGCAAAAAAGCAGCACTAAGGCTGCTTTTTCTTAATTTGGAGCGGGCAACGAGGCTCGAACTCGTGACCTCGACCTTGGCAAGGTCGCGCTCTACCAACTGAGCTATGCCCGCTGAGGGTCTTGCTAACTTCGACCTGTTTTGGTACTTCAGGTCTGATCCACATCTCTACATCATCATGCAGAGATGGTGCCCGGGGCCGGACTTGAACCGGCACGCCCTTTCGAGCGAGGGATTTTAAATCCCTTGTGTCTACCGATTTCACCACCCGGGCAAACACTTTCTTTTTGTATTACAGCCAACAGCATTCAACCAAGTACCAGCATTAAATGGAGGCGGGTCCCGGAGTCGAACCGAGGTAGACGGATTTGCAATCCGCTGCATGGCCATTCTGCCAACCCGCCATCTGGCGTACGACTTGGAGCGGGCAACGAGGCTCGAACTCGTGACCTCGACCTTGGCAAGGTCGCGCTCTACCAACTGAGCTATGCCCGCTTTTAACTGGCCATTCGCCGTAACACGAGACGCATTCTACTGGTTTATGCTTTTACGTCAACCACAAATTTATGCTTTTAAATTCGTTTGCTCAAAAAGTAGCTTGGCTGCTGTTTTTGCAAACTTTTTCCGCTTATTTACTCAGCGAAGGCCAGGATGCTTTTAAATAAACCAGCATAGACCAGACTGTTAATAAAGTAGCAATGTAAAGCAACGCCATACTTACATCCGTCAGCCAATCGACGGGTTGCCATATTAAGCCAATCAAAGCCAACATCTGCGCTGCAGTTTTGTATTTGCCAACTTCGGATACAGCCACCTGAGCGCGTTGCCCTACTCCAGCCATCCATTCACGCAAGGCCGAAATTAAAATCTCCCGACTTATCATAATAAAAGCCGGAATAGTCACCCACAGAGTTTGCATATCCACAGCAATCAGCACTAAGGCCGCTGCAACCATCAGTTTGTCTGCGACCGGGTCTAAAAAGGCACCAAAAGGAGTCATTAATTGCATTTTACGCGCTATGTAACCATCCAGCATGTCCGTGATAGCAGCAAACCAGAAAGCAAAAGCGGCAAAAAAACGGGCGTGTTCCAATTCAGAGTAAAAGCAGAATAGACAAACCGGGATCAAACACAATCGGAACAGAGTCAACAGATTTGGAATATTCCACATAACACTACTTCTCAAAGTCGGCACAAATTTTTAGTTATTGTGACATGCCTGGTAAATCTTTTCGGCCTGTTGCCTGGAAATTCCCGGTACTGTCGCGAGTTCGTCCACAGAAGCCTGCATCACGCCATGCAAACCTCCGAGATATTGTAACAAAGCTTGTCGGCGTTTCTCACCTACTCCGTCGATATTTTCTAACGGGCTTTTAATGATGGCTTTACCGCGTTTATTACGATGGCCTGTAATAGCAAAACGGTGTGCTTCATCACGGATTTGCTGAATTAAATGCAAAGCCGGTGATTCTGCAGCAAGAGAGAAACCGGCCGGGTTGTCAGGTAAAATTAAAGTTTCTAAACCTGGTTTACGGCTGGTGCCTTTGGCTACACCCACCAATAGCGGCCTTTTGCTAAAAGGCCAGTCGCTGAAAAAGTTAATAGCCTGAGTGAGTTGTCCCTGGCCGCCATCTATTAAAATCAAATCAGGAATACGGCTTTCATCTGTTAGTTTGCCATACCTTTTGTTTAGCGCGAATAGCATAGCGGCATAGTCATCTCCAGGTGTTATGCCTTCTACGTTAAAACGACGATATTCGCTTTTATTCGGCCCTTGCCCATCAAATACTACACAAGAAGCAATAGTCGACTGCCCCATAGTGTGACTGACATCAAAGCATTCCATCCGATCCAGGGACTCAAGTTGTAGCGTCTGTTTCAACTCGCGGTAACGCACAGCCACTTGTTCTTTGACTGATAACTTTGTCGCTGCTGCCAATTGAGCATTCTTTTGGGCTAAGGCTAAATAACGGGCTTTTTCGCCTCGCTTGGCATAAACAAAACTGACTTTACGCTGGGCTAACTCACTGATGGCCTGCGCCAACTGTTCGTCATCTGCTACCTGCTCGCTTAACACCAGCTCCTTAGGCACCATTTGGCCACCGGCACCACTTAAATAAAACTGCGCTAAAAAGGACGGCAAAATCTCTTCAGTTTCAGAACCAGCCGGCACTTTCGGGAAAAAGTTCTTACTGCCAAGCACTTTGTGATCACGGATAAAGAGCACATGAATGCAGGCTACTCCATGCGACCATTCCAGTGCTATCACATCCATCTCTTCGTGATCACCACTGACGTATTGCTGCTCCTGCACTTTGCGTAAACTGACAATCTGATCCCTGTACTGAGCCGCTTTCTCAAAGGCCATTTCGCTGCTGGCTATTTCCATTTTCTCCACCAGTTGCTCTATCAACAGCTGACTTTTGCCAGATAAAAACAACGAAGTATTTCTAACTTCAGCGGCGTACTCTTCGTCAGATATTTTGCCAACACAAGGCGCAGAGCAGAGCTTTAACTGATATTGCAGGCAAGGCCGGGTTCGGGCGCGATAAAAACCGTCCTCGCACTGGCGTATAGGGAATACTTTTTGCAATAGTTTTAAACTTTCCCAGACAGCACCTGCACTGGGGTAAGGACCAAAATACTGACCTTCCACTTTGCGGGGGCCACGATGCGAACTGATACGAGGGTGTTTGTGGTTGGTGATCAAAATAAACGGATAAGACTTATCGTCCCTGAGTAGAATGTTGTATTTAGGTAGGTACTGTTTAATCAGATTATTTTCTAATATCAGTGCTTCAGTTTCACTTTGGGTGACAGTTATTTCCACATTGTGAATATGGCTGACTAAAGCTCTGGTTTTACTGCCTGAAACATTTTGACGAAAATAACTGGATAAGCGTTTTTTTAGATCTTTGGCTTTACCGACGTAAATGACAGTTTCTTTCTGATCCAGCATGCGATAGACGCCAGGGAGATGAGGCGCGGTTTTCAGGAAATTTTTGGCGTCAAACATCGTTATTTAACATCATAGCGCAGGTTATAACTTTGCAATGTCGATCATGCCATGGCGTAAAGCAAGGTGAGTCAACTCGACGTCACCGCTAATGTCCAGCTTTTCAAACATCCGGTAGCGATAAGAATTGACGGTTTTAGCGCTCACATTCAACTGCTCTGCTATGTCATTGACCTTCTGACCACGGGTGATCATCAACATGATCTGCATTTCACGGTCTGATAATTCTTCGAAAGGATTCTGGTTGTTACTGGTGACACGGCTCATCGCCATTTTCTGAGCTACCTCTCCGGAGATATATCGCTCACCAGCGTGCACTTTGCGTATGGCACTGACCATTTCCGACGGAGCGGCATTTTTAGAGATAAAGCCTGAAGCCCCTAATTGCATCACTTTAGTTGGCACAGGTTCTTCACATGATACAGATAACGCCAGTACTTTAATTTCAGGGCAGTAATGTAAAATACGTTTGGTAGCAGTCATGCCGCCCATGCCAGGCATGTTCATATCCATCAGTACCACATCAGGTGTTTGGGCGCGACAAAACTGGATGGCAGCTTCACCAGAAATAGCTTCGCCAATCACCTTGATACCACGCTCGTCCATTAGTATACGACTGATGCCGGTCCGAACCAGCTCGTGATCATCCACTAATAACACATTAATCAATTTGATTTCTCCGGGGCAAAGGTAAACAGCTTTAGTCTAGTCCTAATCTGACTGAGCATAAAGCAGAGACAGGATAAAGCTCAAGCACTTCATCACCGAATGTGATAAGTAACACAAATTTGTATGGGATGACACAGAAAAATCTTAAAAACCAATAAGATAGAAAAGCTGCAGATATAAAAAAACCACCTTTATGGTGGTTTTAATGGCGGAGGGGGAGAGATTCGAACTCTCGGAAGGCTATTAACCTTCGCCGGTTTTCAAGACCGGTGCATTAAACCGCTCTGCCACCCCT
>NZ_JAIWOI010000209.1 GCF_020217005.1 Rheinheimera sp.
CCAGTCACATAGTGAACTATGCTCCTGGGGACTCATTCTCTTGCCGTCGCGCTGTGACAGCAATTACTTAGGGTATTCACAGGTCGTACTTGTAGCCAGAGCCCTACAGATTGGCTGTGGGTTGATGGATAAAAATCCTTTACCATAACGGCAGTTTTTACCGAATGAGACCGCAAAACGTGATTGGACTTGGGGATCAAAACGCCAGCTTTAGGGTTTATGTGGAAAACAGACCTAAAATGCCACAGTATCAGCAGCTATTTGACTGCGAGCCAATGCAGCCAGGCGATATCGACCTGATTTATCAGCACTGTGGCAATGGCTGGCGCAAGTTGTTTAATGTCTACGCCAAGTTGTTGTGTGCTCTGGAACCAAAGCTATTTCACTTCCCAACTCAGGCCGCCAGCTGGCAGCAGTATCGTGACCAGTTTTTGTTACAAAAAGCTTCAGATACAGCCCTGTTATTTGCTGCTCCAGCATTAAACCCTGCCGAAAGCACTATTCATTTAATCGCAGGCCGTACTCAGGCTAAACACTGGATTGAACAAGGTTTAGCTTGTCAGCTGCATTGGCTGAACCAAGAGTTTGCGATAGACCCAAGCAACAAGCTGTTGGTTACCCCATATTTTGATTACCGCCAGCTGAGTAACGAGAAGATTGAGTTTAGCGCGGCTTTATTAAAAACATTAAAAGGAGCCTGAGCCCCTTTTGATGTCTGAGCTCAAATTAGCCTTTTGCAGGCAAAGCCCATAGACTATTTTCCGGTCCTGTGTAAGCGCGTTTTTTCGCGGCCACTGCCATACGCCAAAAACACCATGCCATCACCAAAGCTGTCAGATCGACACTAAAGCGTATCCAATGGCCATTCCAGAGAGAGTTGAATAGATGTTGGCCACTTTGCATAAAACTGGCGACAGGAATGAATGCGGTCAACAGGGCTGTAAGCAGTAACATTTCCACTGCGGCTTTCGATGGATGACGCACTAAACACCACAGCAGCACCAGAAAAAACACCAGGTAGTAGCAGCGGATATGCAGAGCTTCGGGCAATAAAGCACCGGCTAAGAATAAGGCCGACACGCCTGCCATACAGCCCAGCGCTATACCTAATGTTAACCCGGCCATAATGCGGGTATTACGCGGTTGTTTTGCCTCTGTCGCCTTACGTCTCGATTCAATCCACAGCAAATTACCACTGTAAAACAAAAAAGCCCCTGCCATACCCAATATAAAATACAGCCATTTCACCGGATAATCGCCAAAGTCGCCATAATGCAGGCTTTGAATACCGCGCAGAAAAACAGTACCAGGAGTAAATTCTTGTGGGGTCAGGGTTTTGATCAGTTCACCGCTTGCTGTGTTGATCACTACTGCTGCTGAATGAGTCACAGTGGGGCTGTCGATAGCGCCGTATAAAGTGACAGTGCCATTCAGATCGCCAGCGTCATGATAAAACATGCTTTCAACCTCTAACTGCGGCATGGCAGTTTTGGCTGTCGCCAGCAATTCATTCACGTTGATCAGTGGTTTTTGCACTCCAGCAGGTTCGACATGAGGCACAACTTCAAAATCTGGCTCTAGTATTTTGAGTAACTTACCGTCAAAAACGGCAAACTGAAATGGAGCCAACATCAGAAAACCTATGGTCAACACAGCGCCGCTCCAGGCGAATAAAATATGGAAAGGCAAAGACAAAATCCCAACCACATTATGGGCATCCTGCCACATGCGTTTGACGCTGGGACCAAGGCGCAGCGCAAATAAGTCTTTTAAAAATACAGGAGCATAAATCACCACACCACTGACTAGCGCCAAACCATAAAGCAAACAAAACACACCAAACAAATAAGTACCGGCTAAACGCGGCAAACCAGCGGTGAAATGTAAGTCGTAAATAAAACTGACAAAGTCAGCTCTGGATGGGCTTTGATTGAGTTGCTCTTCAGCTGTCAGTCGAAACTTATGCTGAGTGCCTGTGTCATTCTGATACCAATAGGCGCTGAGTTCAGGGCCATGATGGCCAGGCAAGATCAGCGAAAAACCATGAGCAGCTTCAGGGTATTGCTGTAACAGCTTGTCCACTAAAGGTTGCGCCTGCTGCAGCGAATCGGCCTGTACCAGTTCGCCTTGTTGTTGCCAGTCATGTAATTCATGCACAAACACAGAAATAGCGCCGGCATAAAAGGCAATAAATAATGCCATGCCAGCAATCAGGCCTGTCCAGGTATGTACAGCACGAAAAGTGCGTTGGGTAGCGACTTTCATAACGACGAGCTCATAAATTGTTTCACCAGCGAAAGCAGCGCAAAGCTACAAAGGGTAGATAGTCCAAGGGTCAGTCAGGCTTGTTTGCCACTACGAAATAAAAAAGTGGCAGCCATAATGCCAATCCAGACTGGAAACACCATCAGCAACCAGGGCAAAACCAATTGGTTATGTTGCCCCGGCCATAACAACGCCACTAAACCTATCAGGCCCACGCTCAGAGGTAAGCCAAGCAAAATTGCTGCAGTTGATTTACCCCACATGCTGTTTACTCCGGTAAGCGTCGATAAAAGGCAAAGCCACGAATGCCAGCATCAACACAGCTAAAGTGGCAAAAAATCCAGCCCATACCCCAAGTGCTGCACCTGCAAAAACCCAGGCCAGCAGAGATAACAGCAAAGCCAGAAACCGCAATGGCTTCACCTTACTGGCAGCGGCTGGCCAGAATTGTTGCCGTGGTGAAGCCAGATAAAGCAGCAGTGCAGCCAAAGTTGCGGTGAGCAAATAAAGTAAGGTCGAAGTCATGGCCTGTATTCCCTAAACTGATTACCAGCGACCTTCCAGTCCAACACCCACAACCCGAGGCGCACCGAAAATGGCGTTAGGTTCAGTGGGCCAGCGATACTGCACATAACCTTTGTCCAGCAGGTTATTGGCGAACAGATAGACAGACCAGGCATCTGCGTCGTAGCTCAGTTTGGCGTTCACTACAGTACGCGATGACAATTGTTCATCAGCGGCGCCGACGTTCATAAACACGGTGCTGCGGTAGTTGGCGTTCAGGTTGGCTGTCCAGTTGTCGGCAAAGTAATAGTTGGAGCCTACAGCCACTGTATGACGCGGCGCATAGGAAAACTCCTGACCTGAATAGTCGGTGATGTTGGCGTCCAGCACGGTTTCAAATTGGTCGTACTGAGTGCGTGAGTAACCGTATGAGCTGTACCAGTCAAAGCTATCATTCAGGCGTTGTCTCGCTTCCAGTTCAAAGCCATATAAATGGGCTTTGCCCGCATTAACTGTGTGGTAGTCGTAGCTGTTCAGGCCAAAGTTAGCGATCACCTGTTTGTCTTTCCAGTCGATGTAGTACAGGTTGCTGTTTACTGTGACACTGTTATCCAACCAGCTGCTACGCCAGGCCAATTCATAGTTAGTGGTAAATTCCGGGTTGTATGCAAACACTTCACTGCGGGCAATGTTATAGGCACTGCCGCCTGAGCGGTAACCACGCTGGGTGGTAAAAGCTAAAGATTGATCGGCGCTGTAACTCCAGCGCAAGCCCAGTTTAGGTAAAAAGGCAGTAAAATCGCGGGTACTGGATGGGGTAACGCCATTGGCGTCAGCCACTAAGCCTAAAACCGCAAAGTTGATGCCCGTTACTACAGTGTTTAAAGCGGTTCCCGCGGCACCAAAAGCTAATGGATCAGGTAAAGTCCCGACAAACCCGGCTGTTGTCTGGGATGCAAAGGTGTATTCTTCTTTGTCATATCGAAAGCCTGCCAGCAGCGCTATGTCAGTGCTTAACTGATATTCCATATCGGTAAAAAATGCCTGATTTTCAGATTTTCCAGGTGCTTCGCTATGATAATCCACTGGTATCACTGGCAAAGCTGCACCATACAAAGTGGCCAGATAGTTGGCTGTAGCAGCATCTAAACCATTGCCCTGTAAGACTGCGGCTATGGTGCCAAGTGGCGTGTCTACATTTGTTAAGCTGGTACTTTTATTGTCGGTTTCGCGTTTGGACCAGTACAGGCCCACTAAGCCTTTGAGCTTATCCGCAGCAAAATGCAGCCGAAATTCCTGCGACAGACTGTCGTATTGTTCATCTGTGCTGCCGTAGGACTGATCCAGTTCTGTCAAATCGCTGTCGTAGGCACGCTGGGCATCTGAATTGGTGCTGGAAGTAACAGCAGATAAAGACCAGTTGTTATTGAATTCATAACTTAAATCCAGCGTTGTGACGTCGCTGATGATATCTGTGGTATTGGGGCGGTTCGAGGTATTTACCCTGTTGTTAAAATAATCTTCTACATCCAGCCGGGAATAGCTGTACATGTAAGGACCTTCGCGGTCATCCCGCATAAAACTCAGGCGGCCGGTAAAACCTGGTAAAGCCGAAGGTGTCCAGAGTAATTTGGCTCTGGCCATAACAGAATCGGTTTGATCTTCGCCAGTATTGCGGGTTGGGTTATCCACATAGCCATTAAAATCACGTTGCTCTACCGCCAGACGAAACGCCAGTTCGTCTTCAATCAAAGGACCGCCACCAGCAAAAGCGATACGACGGTCAGATGGATCAGACCAGAGCATTCTGGCTCTGCCATTCCAATCCATTGACGGATCCTCTGTGCGTAAAATCACGGCACCGGCCAACGCATTTTCGCCCTGAATAGTAGACTGAGGGCCACGTAATACTTCCACCTGAGCGATGTCCCATAAGTCGGTTGGGCCTGAATCACTGATCTGGCTGGGTAAAGCTGCACCATCTAAATACACTGTTGCCAATGGGTTAGGAGCTCCGGCTTCATTGGCTATACCCCGGATAGTAAAACCTCTGTTGCCATACATTTGCGACACGTTAGCTGTGCGGTTAAGAATATCAAACAAGCTCTGCAGGTTTTCCTGCTCGATACGCAAAGCGGTAGTGACCGCCACACTGCTGGTCGTCTCCTGCAAACTGCGGTTGGTTTTTTCACCACGCACTGTAATTTTTTCAATGGCTGCTTCGTCTGCTGCGCCATCCGGGCTTTGTTGTGCCATCAATGGCAGGGTTGCACTCAGGCATAAGGCCAAAGCAGATAATTGAAAATGCTTCGCAGCAGTGCGTGTCATGAGGTTTCTCCGGCTCGTTTTAGTCTGTAGATCAAGGTGTTGTTTAGTTCGTTTCTATACTAACCAAGATGCAAATAGATCTCAATTACAAATAGTAATGATTCGCAATTGTTTTGGTGTGCCTGTTATTTTGTTTCTGAGTACGCATTTCAAAATGTGTTATGTATTGAGTTAAGTTGTGCGAAATGCACTTTTATCCTATTATTTGTGCATTAAGAACAAGATGAGGTGTGTCATGACGGCACTGCTACAACAAGCTCCACAACCCCAACTGGTGTTAGCAAAAGCTGTATTAAATGCGGCAGAGCAATTGGGTTTAAAGCAGGCGGAATTGGCAGCAGTTCTGGGTGTGCACCGCACTGCCGTTAGTCGGTTAAAACAAAATCCGGCCTTAGACCCTGCCTCTAAACAAGGAGAACTGGCGTTGCTGCTGATTCGTGTTGCCCGCGCTTTGTATAGTCTGGCTGGTGGTGACCCGGATTGGATCAAACACTTTATGCACAGCCCGAATAAAGTGACTGGCGGTATACCTGCACAGCAGGTGCAGAGTATTCAGGGCCTGATGCAGGTGCTGCAATTTGTGGATGCAATGCGGGGCAAATTATAGTACCAGCAGCTGTAGCTGATGCGCTCTGGACCAGTTGCGAAGGGCCAAAGCAAATCAAAGAACTGTGTGGGCAATTGTTCCGGCTGGTTGAAAGTCAGCAGCAGGTGGCCACTTTAAGTTATGTCGACACCCTGGCTGAACAGGCTGTGCTGGAACAGCTGCTGGAAAACGTCAAACCGGCGTTACCGGAAGCGACGGAGTCTTTGCATTATTTACTGAAATCGCCTTTCCGTTATCCACCGCTCAAGTGGGGCTCACGTTTTGGTTCAGTGTTCGAACCTGGTATTTTTTATGGCGCCTGCTCCGTTACCACCTGCCTTGCAGAGTCGGCCTACTACAGATTTATCTTCTGGCATTCGATAGAAGCTGCTGCACCTAAAACCAGCCTGAGATCACAACATAGTTTGCTAAGTGTGGGCTATAACTCAGCCAATGCTGTGGCTTTGCATCAGCCGCCCTTCAGCACTTACAGTGCAGAGCTAACCGCCAAAACCAATTACCAACAGAGCCAGCAACTGGGCACAGCTATGCGCAATGCCGGAGTAGAGTTATTCGAATACCAATCCGCCCGCGACCCAAACCAGGGCATCTGTGTTGGTCTGTTTTCTCCCAAAGCCTTTACCAGCAACAAACCCGATCACAGCAGCCTCTGGCTTTGTGAACTCTGTGCCGACTTAGTGGTATTTAAACAACAAGGCGATACAGAGCTTTATTCCTACCCGCTGGATTTGTTTCTGTTGGATGGTGAGTTGCCTTGGCCGGGGTGATGGGTCTAAGACCAAAAATCTTGATAACAACTAATGGACTCCTTTAATACTGGCAGACTGTCGAGGTGGGTATTAAATCGTATTTTGTCGCATATTCTGTAACTGCATCTTCTACTGGTTGGTCACCAAACCGAATAAGCCATTCCAGATCGTCATAGCCTGTGTCTTTCAGTGTAATAGCATATCGCTGTTGTAATAACGCATCTGCTAGGTTGAGGTATTGTTGCTGAACTGCATCAAGCATGGTGCGTTCCTTTTTTATCATCCACTGTTGTGGGACATTTGTGTCCGTTTGTGACTTATAGTCCGTAGTATTATAAGTCACATCCGTTGACGATATAACCAAGAATTAAAAGGGATCTGGTTATGCGTCAAGACTCGTTGTTGCTTTTTGGATTGCGGGTGCGTGAGTTACGTTCTGAAAAAGGTATCAGCCAAGAAGAACTTGCAGCCTTAACAGAGTTAGATCGCACTTACATCAGCGGAATCGAACGAGGTAAACGTAACCTTAGTCTGAAAAATATTCTTAAAATTGCTTCAGCTCTTAATGTCACTGCAAGCCAGCTACTAGATATTGAGGGGCTGACTTGATGACCCGTTCTTTTTACAGCGACACTGTCTCATCTTTCTTATCTACAGACGCCAATACAATTATTGGCCAATTAGCACAAAACCACAGCCAACATTTGGTTCAGCAGCAAACAGGAGCTTGGCTAGAACAAATCAAGATACTGAAAACTCAGCTTTGGGGTTTGCCTGACGACGCTTATCTATTCTTTGAGTTCATAATTCCTCGAATGGGTAAAAGAGCTGATTGTGTGCTGGTGGTTCAGGGTGTTATTTTTGTGCTGGAGTTTAAGGTTGGCGCATCAGCTTATCTCTATGCTGACCGACAACAGGCTGAGGGTTATGCTTTAGATCTAAAGCATTTTCATCAAGGCAGTCATGACAAAACTATAATTCCTGTTCTGATTGCAACAAAGGCGACAGAAACTTTTTCTACCTACTCACTTGATTCTGAAAAGGTATCGACAGTGATTTGTTTGCCTCCAAGCACTCTAAATACATTTGTGGGCGAAACAATAGCTCGAATAAAAGGTCGTTCTTTTGATGCTGTGCAATGGAGTTTATCTGCTTATCAACCCACTCCAACTATTGTCGAAGCTGCTCAAGCACTTTATGCAAAACATAGTGTGGTTGATATTTCACGCTCAGAAGCTGGCGCTGACAATCTGCATGAGACAAGCACCACATTACTAGAATTGATCCATAGTGCTCGTAAAGAGCACCGTAAAATTATCTGTTTTGTTACTGGAGTTCCCGGGGCGGGAAAAACCTTGGTCGGGTTGAACATAGCCAACCGACATGCTGACAGCAAAGATCTAGAATATTCTGTTTTTCTCAGCGGTAACGGACCGTTAGTTGCTGTTTTACAAGAAGCTTTAGCACGTGATCAGCATCAAAATAATCCTGATGTCACAACTATCGCAGCGGCACGGCAACGGACTAAAAGTTTTATCCAAAATATTCATAAATTTCGTGATGAATACCTAAAAGATCAAAGGCCTCCTGCAGAGCATGTTGTTATTTTTGACGAGGCGCAGCGAGCTTGGGATTTAAAGCAGACTGCACATTTTATGCAGCGAAAACGGGGTCTCGGAGATTTCTCACAATCGGAACCTGAATTTCTAATTTCTGTAATGGCAAGGCACCAAGATTGGGCAGTAGTTATTGCATTGATCGGTGGTGGACAAGAGATCAATACAGGTGAAGCAGGCATATCAGGTTGGTTCGATGCTGTGCTTAAAAGTAATGAAAAATGGGATGCCTATTGCTCACCTAAGTTGCTGCAAGGCGAATATGTTCGTGATGAACTCACCGTGGAATCGCTCTCAAAATTTAAGTTTAAGCCGTCCCTTCATTTAGCTACGTCGATGCGGTCCTTTAGGGCTGAAAAACTATCTGATTTTGTGCATTATCTGATTGGAGGAGATTCAGCTAAAGCTTCAATCGTATTACATGAGTTCAAAGATAAGTTTCCAGTAGTAATGACTCGCGACCTAGCCACAGCGAAAAAGTGGATCAGTAAGCGCACCAAAGGTGGGCGACGTGCCGGATTGCTGGCTTCATCGAATGGTATTCGATTAAAAGCTGAAGGTATTTTTGTTAAGAATCAAATTGAGCCAGAAAACTGGTTCTTGGCCTCAGGAGATGACATTCGCTCCAGTAATTTTCTCGAAGATGTTGCTACTGAATTTGATGTTCAAGGCCTCGAACTTGATTGGGCATTAGTTGCTTGGGATGCTGATTTAAGGATAGTTGATGGCTCCTTTGAACATTGGCGTTTTTCTGGGACAAGCTGGCAGAAGCGCAGCAAAGCTGAGAGCCAAAGATATCTTGAAAATGCCTATAGAGTATTGCTGACCCGAGCGCGGGAGGGCATGGTAATTTTTGTACCTGAAGGTGATGCTGACGATGCGACGAGATTATCTGAGTTTTATCAGGGGATTGCAGATTATTTGGCTGAGTGTGGAATCAAAATAATTGAAGACTGATCAAAGAATCAGCCCGCCGCGGAAAACAGCTTTTGGTATTTTGTAAGTTGTAGTGGCTTATATCTGATCTGACATTCAGTTATGAGTGTGACGCAGACTTTAACGTCGAAATCAAAGGTGGTGTTAAGCCATCCTTTGCATCTCCTTGTTATATTTGTACTCCCAGTTAATTTTTGAATGCTTACTTATTTCAAATGCAACACCGTACTCAAGAATTTGAACTGTTCTATTAGCTTTACTATTTAGGTAATATACTGGGTTTTTTATTGCATTAATAATTTCATGGCTATCTTTTAGTTTAATGTTTTCAACAGCATAAGAATTCTGTGCTTGTATATAATTCCAGCTAGGAATGGAACGTTTTTTTACTATTTTATTGAGGAGATACTCATCGATACAGTAAATATCAATCTCCTTTGTTGCTTGAATTTTCATTCCAGTAAAATATGAGTGGTTTGTAACTATTATGGGTGTAAACTTTTTTCCTTCAATTCTAAAAGGGAAGTGATGTTGTAATTCAGATCTAGAGCTTCTGACCAAAAAATCGACACGCAAGGTCAATTGATCAATTGCTTTTTGCATGTGATTTTCAAGAAAACTAAAAGCCTCAAATCTACTTTCTGGTTTAATTGTGCATTTAGCTTCTATAACCAACACATTATCTTCATCCAATTCGACTAGCGCATCGATTTCAGGCATTCCTTTGTTAGGGTTACCTTTAATAGCATGGGATTTAATTCCAGATGAAGAGAATAGGTCTAAAATTCTATCTTCGAAGAGGTGACCTTTTTTAATTCCTTTAGGTAGCTGAAGTTTTATGTTTTTATTTGAGAGAATTTTATCGATGCTCTTTTCAAAACAAAATTCAACTATATGTTGAGGGAAAATGTAGTATAGATTGTCTAAATGCAGTATTGGTGAATTTTCAATATCTTTATTGCTGCTTGCGGTAAAAAGCGTTACCAAGCTTTCTC
>NZ_JAIWOI010000210.1 GCF_020217005.1 Rheinheimera sp.
GGTATTTACCAACATTCAAATCACGGAAAAGCGAATTTTTTCCTTTGATAGTTATAAAACTAGATTTCTTTGAAGTTAAATTATTAAGATTCCGCTTGTGTAATCGATAAGCAAATTCATAGATTGATTTAGAAACTTCTATTAAGTCTATAATCTTATATTCCTGTTGGTTGTAGATAAAGGATGTCTCACAGGAGTAATACACCTGTTCTAAAAAAGTGCCGACCTTATGGAACTGTATCTCAGTCTCATAATCTTCGCTTCTTGCAAAGTCAAAGTGAAGTAAATCTATATCCATATGATGTTTAGCAAAGCCAGAATCCTCCATCAGCTTGGATTGTTTATGAAAATCTTCTTCTTCTTTATACTCAAGCCGATAATTCAAGTCCCTATATGTTTCTTGACTGTCCAGATCCTCAGGTAATCGTTGCATAAAAAATTGGCAATGTTTCTCTAGGATTTCTTTACTTTCATTGCTAAAGTTATATTTATCAAGTAAAAAAGAAAGCGGCTTTGTTAAATATCCCCCCTTTGTTACTTCATTAAGCTGGGTAAAAATAGAATGATAATGACTAATGGATTCTATTAATTTCCTTGATTGATTTTTTTTGCTACAAGACTGCTTTCCTAAAAATGGTATTTTATTGTTTTGAATAAATCTCAACAAGGTTGGCATAAGTCCTAGTAGAAAATCATGTTGTGAATTTATTATGTCATCATTGTATGTTTTTCCGTCAATGCTGATATTTTTCGCAAGCATTCTGGAACCAAAAAATTCTATTTGACTTAATATATCTTCAGCATAAAGCCCTCTAGAACTATCTATAGCGGTCCTCCAGTATTCATCTGCTTTTAAAAAAGAAAAATCTATATAGTCAAACATAAGTTTGAAGTCATTATTCAAGTAGTTAGTTTTTAAATTTTCCAGAAGAGATTTTCGCTCTGATTGATCCAGTCGAAAAATTGCTCCGCTATATAGATATGTGAGTAGCTCATTTGGTTCATAAAGCGATTTATAGGACAGGTCTTCATGTTTTATATTTTTGTATTTTTTTACTGCCTCAAAGTCCATTCTTACTCAACCTAAAAATATAACAATTTAATAAAAGGAAAGATGCCCGGGAGCTGAAAGTTTTTTGGCCTACTTTGTTGAATTTTAATCATTCCAACCTAATGCCTTAGTACCTTTTTTGCAATATAATTTTCAGGTTGGTCAAAAAAATTTCCGACAAAATCTGATCTCTCTGTACGCTAGTTGTCAGAAAATTAACTCATGCCTGGTTACTGGATGTTTCACCAGTGTTTTTTGAAGGCTTTATTAGTAATCCTTGAGGCATGCAGCTTTTGGCACTAAGCAGATTGTCAGGTTTGATCAAGCCCTATCATGAAAAGTGGCAGATGAAATTAAGACCAATCCATGTAAGTGCTTGAACTTCAGCTCATCATTCTTTTGCCTCACTTTGCCCAACCAAGAACAACACTTCACAAAATCTGCAAATTTTACTCCATGCTATTCAAGATGTACTGCATCAGTATCCATGCTCTTTGTAGTAAAAAGGCAAGTTTGGCAAATGGAGCCATGTCTATGCTTAGGTGACGGCAATACAAACACTATTTCGCCAATTACTCACAGTTTTTACATTTTTGTGCGCATAAAAATGTATAAAAAAACACTTTTATGCGCATAAAAGTGTGTTTCTGTTTGTTTTTATCCGCACAAAAGTGTAATGTGGGCACAAAATGACAGTACTAAGGTAGGGCTATGGAACGGGATTTATTGACAGCATTACTGCGCTGGAAACAAAAACCTGAGCGTAAGCCCCTGCTGATTGATGGTGCCAGGCAAACGGGTAAAACCTATTTGCTACAAGAGTTATTTGGCCAACACTTTGCAAAGGTACTGCGGGTGGATTTTCTTGAGTCGCCGCAGATGCAGGATGCTTTTGCTGGTTCGTTAACCCCAAGCGATATACTGAGTAATATCGAGCTGTTAACAGGCCAGCCGTTTAATATGGCTACTGACTTACTGATCCTCGATGAAATTGGCGAATGCCCACGTGCGGTGACTGCATTAAAGTTTTTTGCCGAACAAAGCCCGCAGGCCTTTATTGCCGCCAGTGGCTCTAACATAGGTTTGCTAAATACCTTTCCGGTCGGCAAGGTTGAGCAATATAACTTAAGGCCGTTAACCTTCCGCGAGTTCTTATTAGCCTCTGGCGAGGCAGCGCTGTTAAAAGCCTATGATGCCGGGCAAAATTCCGCTGCTGCCCACACTAAACTGTTTGATAAGCTGACAGATTATTACTTTACCGGTGGTATGCCGGAGGCTGTTAGCCTCTGGTTTGGACTGGCTGAGCAAAGCATACTGGAGCGCGTAAAAGCGGTGTCCCAGGTACATGCCGATTTGTTGGCCGGTTATGTGCGGGATTTTGGTAAGTACTCTGGCAAGGTGGATGCCGGTTTAATTGAAGCTGTGTTTACTGCAGTGCCGGCTCAGCTTGCTGCAGTAATAGATGAATCTGTTCAACGCTTTAAGTTCAAACAGGTGTATGAGCGTAAATCCCGTTATCAGGAGCTGGAAAGCGGCATCATTTGGCTGGAGAAGTGCCGGCTGATCTTAAAAAACTATCCTGTTGAAGGTACACCACGCAGCCCGTTGGCTGCTTACAAAAAAGACAATATGGTCAAGTTGTTTCTGTTTGATGTTGGCTTACTTAACCATATGCTGGGTGTCAGCTATCTGGAAATAAAGCAGCAGAACTATGACTACAAGGGGTACATCGCAGAAAACTTTGTGCAGCAGGAGTTAGCTGCGCTGGGCATTGATCCCACCTTTTCCTGGGGCGACGCCCGGGCGGAAATAGAGTTTATTCTGGCCGATAGTATCGGCAATGTGATACCGCTGGAAGTAAAAAGTGGTAAACGCACCAGAGCCAGGTCACTGCAGTCTTATATTGAAAAATGTAGTCCGGTCAAAACCATTAAACTGACCGGTACTCAGGGCTCGTCACCGCTTGAGCAGCAGCATCTGGTATACCCGCTGTATTACACGGCGCAGGCTGTACGTACACATCTGCTGTGATAAAACAGCCCGTAATACGGGCTTTTTAGTAAGCTGTGTCTGGGTTTATATGCCCAACAGCGGCTTCAGATAATGCCCTGTATAGGACTTCTCATAAGCAGCCACTTGCTCTGGTGTGCCTGCGATCAGGATTTCACCGCCGCCGCTGCCACCTTCAGGGCCTAAATCAACCACCCAGTCTGCGGTTTTGATCACATCGAGGTTGTGTTCAATCACCACTATGGTATTGCCGTGGTCGCGCAGCTTGTGCAGCACGTTCAGCAACTGCTGAATATCGAAGAAGTGCAGGCCTGTGGTTGGTTCATCAAGGATATACAGGGTTTTGCCTGTGTCGCGTTTACTCAGTTCACGCGCCAGTTTCACCCGCTGGGCTTCACCGCCGGATAAGGTGGTCGCCGACTGGCCGAGGCGGATATAGGTTAAACCTACGTCCATCAAGGTTTTCAGTTTGCGGGCTATGGCCGGAATGCTTTCGAAAAATGCGTGAGCGTCTTCCACTGTCATTTCCAGTACTTCGTGAATGTTTTTGCCTTTGTATTTCACTTCCAGGGTTTCGCGGTTATAGCGTTTGCCTTTACAGACATCACAAGGCACATACACATCCGGCAGGAAGTGCATTTCGACTTTGATCATACCGTCGCCCTGACAGGCTTCACAGCGACCACCTTTAACGTTAAAGCTAAAGCGACCCACCTGATAACCACGGGAACGGGCTTCCTGAGTACCAGCGAATAAATCCCGTACCGCAGTGAAAATGCCAGTGTAAGTCGCAGGGTTAGAGCGTGGGGTGCGGCCTATAGGGCTTTGGTCTATGTCGACGCATTTATCAAAATGCTCCATGCCTTCAATGGCTTTATGTGGGGCAGGTTCGTCACCTTCGCCTTTGTTCAGCACCCGGTGTGCCACACGGAATAAAGTGTCATTAATTAAGGTGGATTTACCTGAACCCGACACCCCTGTGATACAGGTCATCACACCAAATGGGATTTCCAAATCCACGTTTTTCAGGTTGTTGCCGCTAGCGCCTAATACCCTTAATTCTTTGCCTTTTTTGCCTACATGACGTTTGTCAGGCACCGCAATTTTACGCACGCCAGATAAATACTGGCCTGTTAAAGACTCTGGGGTATTTTTGATATCTTCCAGGCTGCCTTGCGCCACAATAGAGCCACCATGCACACCGGCGCCAGGGCCAATGTCGATAATATGGTCAGCAGCGCGCACTGCGTCTTCGTCGTGTTCGACTACTATGACGGTGTTACCTAAATCACGTAAATGGGTCAGAGTGCCAAGCAAACGGTCGTTGTCGCGCTGATGCAGGCCTATCGAAGGTTCGTCCAGCACGTACATCACGCCGACTAAACCTGCGCCTATCTGGCTGGCCAAACGAATACGCTGGGCTTCACCACCGGACAGCGTTTCAGCACTGCGCGACAAATTCAGGTAATTCAGGCCAACGTTCACCAAAAACATCAGTCTGTCCTGAATTTCTTTTAATACTTTTTCAGCAATTTGCGCTTTTTGCCCTTGTAAGGTCAACTGGCGGAAGAACTCTAAACAGTCACCAATCGACAGTTCCACTACTTCAGGCAAGGTAGTTTTGCCAATAAACACATGGCGGGCTTCTTCACGTAAACGTGAGCCGTTGCAGGCAGGGCAGCTTTGCGAGGCTAAATACTTTGCCAGTTCTTCCCGTACAGCGTTGGATTCAGTTTCGTGATAACGCCTTTCCATATTCGGCAAAATACCTTCAAACGGATGTTTACGTTTGATGATGTCGCCTCTGTCGTTCAGGTATTTAAACTCAATATCGGTTTTGCCTGTGCCGTTTAAAATCACCTGCTGATGCTGTTTACTCAGGCTGGCAAAAGGCACTTCCAGCTCAAAACCATAATGGTCGGCCAGAGATTTTAGCATCTGGAAATAATAGAAGTTACGTTTATCCCAGCCACGGATAGCGCCGCCGGATAAACTCAGCTCGTCGCTGACTATCACTTTATTGGCGTCAAAATACTGTTTTACGCCTAAACCATCACAACTTTGGCAGGCACCGGCCGGGTTGTTAAAAGAGAACAACCGCGGTTCCAGCTCGGCCATCGAATACCCACAGGTAGGGCAGGCAAAGTTTGCAGAGAAAATCAGTTCAGGCGCTTTGTCATCGTCCATTGACGCGACTTTGGCAATACCACCAGAAAGCTCAAGCGCGGTTTCAAAACTTTCGGCTAAACGCTGTTTGATATCGTCCCGCACCTTTATCCGGTCTATCACCACTTCTATGGTGTGCTTTTTGTGCAGATCCAGCTTGGGTGGATCAGACAAATCACAAATTTCGCCGTTAATGCGGGCGCGGATATAACCCTGAGCCGCCAGGGTTTCCAGAGTTTTTACGTGTTCACCTTTACGCTCCTGCACCACTGGCGCTAATACCATCAGCTTGGTGCCTTCAGGGAAAGCCACCACTTTGTCGACCATTTCACTGATGGTCTGAGCCGCCAGCGGTAAATCATGAGTAGGGCAACGTGGCTCACCGACCCGAGCAAATAACAAACGCAGGTAGTCGTAAATTTCAGTGATAGTACCCACTGTCGAACGTGGGTTATGCGAGGTCGACTTTTGTTCAATGGAAATAGCCGGAGATAAACCTTCGATATGATCGACATCGGGTTTTTCCATCAGGCTTAAAAACTGCCGGGCATAGGCCGACAAAGACTCTACATAACGGCGCTGACCTTCAGCGTACAGTGTATCAAAGGCCAAAGAGGATTTACCTGAGCCGGACAAGCCCGTGATCACCACCAGTTTGTCGCGTGGGATCTCTAACGAAATATTTTTCAGGTTATGGGTGCGGGCACCCCGAATATCTATCTTATCCATACGGCTGGGTCTCTTGCCTGTTGAAGTCGGCTTGGGAAAAACGAATTATACCCTTCTTCATTGAAACCGCAGCTGTACTGACTGAGCACTTTCGCCCCGATCCCATACGACAACTATGTTCATAGGGACTCAATTACTCGTCGCCTTGCTGCAATTCCAATGACTTTGACTATTCGGTGAAAGATGCGGCTGGGCAACGACTTTGTCTTAGTCACAAGCTTTATGCGAAAAAGCAAACACCGGATCAGCCGGGCAATAATTCAATTGATGATACTGTATATAAATACATGCTTTATAGCAAGGCGGGCGCTTAGAAAAACAACAAAGAAACCCGCTGATTTACTACTGTTCACGGGTAATATTTGCAGAATGAAATACTTAACGCTAAGTTGAAAGCGTCAACTTGCGGTTAAGACGTACTATGACCTCAGAACAACTCTATTGCTTTGCTATGGTACAGGTGTTGCTGGTATTTTTGCTGGCAAGTTTTCGTTTGCGTGCGACAGACCAAAACAGTAAGGCTCTGCCATTGCTGCAAGGCGCTATGGGGGCTGAGCTTTTCAGCTGGTTATTCTACTTTTGGCCTTTAGGGCTAACGTTGGTGTTGTCATTAAGCTTATCCGCGCTGAACATGAGTTTATTAACTGCTTTTAGTTTCAGACGCGCAGGCCGGCCCGTCCCCTGGCAGTGGATTATTCCTGTCGGAGCGGCTCTGGCTTGCACATATAGCTATTTTTCCTACCTTCAGCAGCAAAATATCAGCCTGCATTTGATGACTTTGTTTACCTTTTTACTGATAGGCCCCAGTTTTTGGTGCTTCCGGTATTTAAAGCCCACCCCCACCTTATCTGACCTGATGATGGCTGCAGTTTTTTTGGTTTGGCTGCTGATTTGTTTGCTGCGCAGCATCATGTTGCTGTTAGCTCCGGACTGGCTTTTGTCTGGTCTGTTAATTTCACAGTCATTTTGGCCTGCGGTGTCAGCAGGTTATTGTATTTTTGCTTTGACAGGCTATATGGAGGAAACCCAACGAAAGTTCAAAGCTGAAGCCCTGCATGATGCGTTAACCGGCTTATTGAACAGAAGAGGTTTGGTGCATGCCATTCAGGGCAATCTGAATTATTTACAACGCCAACCTCATAGCTCAGCGCTTTTTATGATTGATTTAGACCACTTTAAGCGAATTAACGACAAAATTGGCCATGATGGTGGTGATGAGGTGTTAATAGCTGTGGCGGCAGTGCTGCAACAGCAGATAAGACAAAGTGACGTGCTGGCTCGTTATGGTGGCGAGGAATTTATAGTGTTTTTGCCTCAGACCGACAAAGATTCTGCTCAATTAGCCGCTGAACGGTTATTACTTGCTGTGCGGTCTATGCAATTGCCACAGATCAGCAGCTTACAGCAGCTTACCATCAGTTTGGGCATAGCAGTCTTTGATGCCGACTTCGATTTTGACTGTCAACTGCGTCGTGCTGATCATGCTTTGTATCAAGCTAAAGCCAGAGGTAGAGATCGTATTGAGTTTGCGACAGACTGCCCCTAGGTGAGTGATGGCGGGTCACAGCCGCGCTGTGCTACAATCGCCGCCCGCTTTTACCCGGAGAAATGTCGCGGATGTCTCATCTTAATCCACTGGAAAAACGTGCCGCCTGGTCTTTGGCACTGGTATTTGCTTTCCGGATGCTTGGTTTATTTATGTTAATCCCGGTTTTTGCCATTTTTGGCAAAGACCTGATCGGCTTTTCGCCTTTGTGGATAGGCCTGGCTATTGGTGCTTATGGTTTAACTCAGGCGCTGTTACAAATTCCTATGGGCTGGCTGTCGGACAAATGGGGCAGAAAGCCAGTCATGCTATTGGGCCTTAGCTTTTTTGTCTTGGGTTCAGTGGTCGCCGCTTTAGCTGATTCTGTGTATATGGTGACTTTTGGCCGGGTACTGCAGGGCATGGGCGCGATTTCTGGCGCAGTAATGGCTCTTGCATCCGATATTACCCGCGAAGAACAGCGGCCTAAAGTCATGGCTGTGATCGGCATGACCATAGGTTTGTCTTTCACCATAGCCATGGTGGCTGGTCCGGCTATAGCAGCCGCCAGTGGTTTAAGTGGTATTTTCTGGTGCACAGCGTTAATGGCAATTACCGGTTTGCTATTGGTCTGGAAAGTGGTGCCTGTTGCTGTCAGCAAAGCACCAGCTTCTGAAACGCTGGCGACCAAAGGCCAAATCGCGGCGCTGTTTCGTCACCCGGAATTATTGCGACTGAACTTTGGTGTACTGGTTCTGCACTTGTTGTTAACAGCTATTTTTGTCGTATTGCCAACTTTGTTGCTGCAGCAGGATTTTGCATCGGAACAACACTGGCAGTTGTATCTACCTGTTTTAATTGCGGCTTTTATTCTGATGGTGCCACTGATGATTCTGGCCAGTCGCAAACAACAGGAAAAAGGCTATTTATTGCTGGCAATCAGCCTGCTTATTGTTAGTTTTGTGTTAATTTTAATCAATCAGCAGTTGTGGTCGATCAGCCTGGCGCTGTTGCTATTTTTTGTTGGTTTTAACTACTTAGAAGCCAGCATGCCTGCCTTGTTGTCGCGTATTGCCCCTGCTGGACTAAAAGGTACTGCAATGGGTACTTATGCCAGTGCGCAGTTTTTTGGCGCCTTCGCTGGCGGTATTTTAGGCGGTGCTGTGGCTAGTTTCAGCAGCGGTGAATCCTTGTTTGCCGTGGCTGCCCTGATTGGTTTACTATGGTTGGCTTATGCCAGCAGCATGACAGTGCCAGCGCGATCGCAACGGCTGTCATTGCCTGTCAAAGTGGCCGATGAAACCGCCGCAGCCCAATTGGCAGAGCGCCTGACCCAACTCAGAGGTGTGTTGGAAGTCACAGTGGTGGTTGCGGAACAACGTTTGTATTTAAAAGTCGGCCAGCAACATTTTGATTTGGCAGAGGCACAGTCTTTGGTTGAGAGCAGCCAAAAAAGTTAAGGAGAAGTCGCATGGCTCGTGGAATTAATAAAGTAATTTTGATTGGTAACTTAGGTACCGATCCTGAAGTCCGTTATATGCCAACAGGTGGTGCTGTGGCCAACCTGACTATAGCGACCAGCGAAAGCTGGACGGACAAAACGACCAACGAAAAGAAAGAAAATACCGAATGGCACCGTGTGGTGATTTATCAGCGTTTAGCGGAAATCGCTGGCGAATACCTGCGCAAAGGCAGCAAGGTTTATATCGAAGGTCGTTTACGTACCCGTAAGTGGCAGGATCAGCAAGGTGTGGAGCGTTACACCACTGAAATCATTGCCAACGAGCTGCAAATGCTAGATGGCCGTGGTGAAGGTCAGGGCGCTGGCATGGGGCAGGCTCCAGCTATGGGTCATCAAGGAGGCGGCGCTCCTATGGGTCAACAGGGTGGTTATCAACAACCTGCAGCTGCACCACAACAACGTATGCCACAAGCGGCTCCTGCAGCTCAGGGCGGTTACGCTCCACAGGCTCCGGCGGCTGCAGCACCGGCTCAAGGTGGTTACCAGCAACGTCCAGCTCAGGGCGGCTTCCAGCCTCAGGGCAATTTTAACCAGCCACAAGGCGGCGGTTTTAATCAGGCAGCACCACAACAACGTGGCCCAATGGAACCACCAATCGACTTTGACGACGATATTCCGTTCTAAGAAAACCTTTTATTCTGTGTAAAACTAAGCCTCTGCAGTCAGAGGCTTTTTTATATCTGTTATTTTAACTGCTGCTTCTTTTCCTGAACTGTGCCGCTTTATATCTGTTGCCACATAAAGCCATGCTGCACCAACGGCGTTTATGGGCTTTGGTTCTGTCGTAAAACCATAAAATACAGTCGGGGTGTTCGCATTGTTTGATCAGGGCAACATTGCCTTCCACCAATAATTGCGCCACAGCTTCTGCCACTGGCCCCAGCAGAGCGCCACTCGTGTCACTGCGTGAGATACGGCTTAACATCAGTTGGCCATTAGGATCCCTTTCCAGAGTAGGCGCTGTCAGAAAAGCCTGTAAATACTGATTAAGCTCTCC
>NZ_JAIWOI010000212.1 GCF_020217005.1 Rheinheimera sp.
GTCGACTTTAATGTGGTTGAAGAAACCCGCGAAGCGCTGGATAAAGAAGGGGTACTGAAAAGCGAAAACAGCAAAACCGATTCGATGCTGGATCAACTGGCTATGGGTATTCCGGGCTCTTTAGCCAATCAGCCGCCTGTACCTGCTCAACCGGGCGCTGCCGCAGCAGGAGCCGACAATAATGAACGGACTTCACAGCGTAACGAAATGCGCCGCGAGTTTGATACAGGCAAAGCCATTACCCACACCCGTTATGAAATAGGCCGGATAAGAACTCAAAGTGTATCGGTGCTGGTGAATGAAGCTGCTGCGGGAGAAGCAGGTTGGACACCTGAGCGTTTGGCTCAATTAGGTGAGATGATTAAAACTGCAACTGGCCATCAGGCCGAGCGTGGTGACCAGTTTAATATCACCAGCTTTAGTTTTGTGCCTAATGATGCTGCAGCTCAGATGGAAGGCATGGCCTGGTGGCAAATGCCTGAAATGAAAGAATATTTGCGTTACCTGATCGGTGCAATTATCGGCCTGGCTCTGGTGATCTTTGGGGTAAGACCTCTGGTCAATCATTTGGTCAGCCGCAAGAACAAAGAACAAAACTCAGCCACAGCCTTACAGGGCGCGATTGGCACCCATTCGAATCTGTCGCCAATGCAAAGTGCAGATCTGGCTGCAGGGCCTGCGGTGCTGGATGCGAAGGCCGATCCTGCTTTGGCCAGTCCAATCAACACTGGACCACAACATAGTATGCATTTGCCTGAAGTAGGTTCTGAATTTGCCCAACAAATCAGTCACTTGCAATTACTTGCTAACCGGGAATCTGACCGGGTGACAGCTGTGATCAAATACTGGATAGAACGAGGAGTCAGCATTGAATCCGTTAAGAGCTGAACAGAGCAAACAGATCTCTGATCTGGATAGAGCTGCCATCCTGCTTTTAAGTATGGGTGAAGAGAATGCGGCCTGTATTATCAAAAAGTTAGGTCGAAATGAAGTGCGGGCTTTGTCTGAGCGTATGGCCAAAATTGCCAATGTGACGCAAGACGATGTGGCTACTATTCTGACTGACTTCTTTGATCAGTACCGCACTGAAAGTGGTGTCAGCGGCGCTTCACGACTTTATCTGGAGCGGGCTTTGGATAAAGCTGTAGGCCGCAAATTAGCCCGTGGCATGCTGGATGACATTTACGGTGGAGCCTTGGCTGATGATGTCCGCCGCCTGGAGTGGGTGCCTGCTGAATTGCTGGTACGCTTCATGGAGCAGGAACATATTCAGATGCAGGCGCTTATTCTGGCTTTTTTACCTGCGGAGCAAGCCAGCACTATTCTGGGCTTATTCCCTGCGCAAAAACACGACGATATTTTGTTCCGTATTGCCAATATGCGTGAAGTCAGCGAGCACGTGATTGAAGACTTACGCTACACGCTGGAGCGTTGTATTGAGTACGTCGGCGAACAAGTGGGCGCCCGTATCAATGGTGTACAGCAAGTGGCTGACATTATGAACAGATACAGTGGCAACAAAGTGGAAGTGATGGAGCTGCTGAAAAAACACGACATTACGATGGCCGATGCGATTGAAGACAAGATGTATGACTTCTACAGCTTAAGCCGTCAAAGCGAAGATGTGCTGAATCAGTTGCTGACGGATATCCCGGATGAACTTTGGGTGACCGCCCTGAAAGGTGCTGATCTGGCATTGACCGAAAGTATTCTGGCTGTGCTGCCAAAACGATTGGCTCAGGTTTATCGCCAGCAAATTGACACGATGAAACCTCAACCTGTGCGTAAAGTAGAAGCTGCCAGAGCTGAAATCATGACCATAGTCAAACAGATGATGGCAGCAGGCCGACTTGAATATCGCCTCTACCCTGAAGAAACGGTAGGTTGATATGAGCGCCGTGTTGCAGCAGGACCAACAATTTCGCTTCCCCGCTTTGCAGCGCAAAGATGGCAGTGCCACAGCGCAGCAATTGAGTGAGCAGTTTTATCAGCAGGGCTTTCAGGCTGGAGTGGCTGCAACAGAGCAGGACGCTTATCAGCGTGGTGTCAGCGATGGCCAGCAACAATTGCAGGAGTTTTGGCAAAAAGAGCTGGAAAAACAGCAGACTGAACTTGCGCAGAAGCAACAACGGGCTTTGGATTTTTTAACCGAACAATTTAATCAGCAGCTTCAACATAAAGAACAGCAGCTGGGGCAGGAATTGTTATTGCTGGTGCAGCAACTGGCCAGTGCAGTGTTGCAGACTGAACTGGTATTGCAGCCTTCGTTGCTGCAGTTGGCTATTGACCAACTGCTGCCACAACTGGGGGCTACCGATCCGTTGCAGTCTATTCAGTTGTCAGCAGCTGATGCTCCACTTTTTAATGGCATTCGCCATATTCAACAGATCCCATTGCAGTTTGATGCCGCCTTGCCGTCAGGCCGGGTGCAGTTTAATGGTCGTCAGCAATTGCATCAGCTGGATTTTCAGCAGCGTCTAGAGCAAGCCATGTTGCCTGTGCGCCGCCAGTTGTTGGGCGATGATGCGTAAGTCCTTTAGCGAAAGCCTGAGTCTGGCCAGGGCCCAGATCCAGCCGCCAGACTGGGTGCATAGTTATGGCCGCTTATTGCGGGTCAACGGCATGATTTTATCTGCGGCAGGTGAGAGTTTTACTTTAGGTCAGCGTTGTCAGATCGAAAGCGAAACTGGCCACTGGTTTGACGCCGAAGTGGTAGGTTTTGACACCGATCAGGCCTATTTAATGCCATTAACAACTGTGGATGGTTTAAGAGCCGGTGCCAGGGTTCGTACTGTCGAAACCGCCAGTCAATTGCTGGTTTCTACCGAATTATTAGGCCGGGTACTGGACGGTTTAATGTGCCCGCTCGATGGTAAAGCTGCTATTAAAACCGGTGACCGGATCAGCGCCGCTTTACCCGCCGTGAATCCACTGCAAAAAAAAGGCGTCAGCGCCCCTTTGGATGTCGGCATTCGGGCTATCAACTCCTTGTTTACTGTAGGTCAGGGTCAGCGGATGGGCCTGTTTGCCGGTTCAGGTGTGGGTAAAAGTAAGTTGCTGGGTATGATGACCCGTTACACCCAGGCCGATGTGGTGATAGTGGGTTTGATCGGCGAACGTGGCTGGGAAGTGAAAGATTTTATCGAACACAGTCTGGGCCCTGAAGGTTTAAAAAAAGCTATAGTCATTGCCGCTCCTGCCGACCAGTCGCCTTTGCTGCGGCTCAAAGCGGCAGAGCTGAGTCATAGGCTGGCGGCTTATTACCGTGATTTAGGCTTTAACGTCTTACTGCTGGTCGATTCACTGACCCGTTATGCCCAGGCGCAGCGCGAAATTGCTTTGTCTGTAGGCGAACCTCCGGCAACCAAAGGCTATCCGCCTTCGGTATTTAGCAAACTAACGCAACTGGTTGAAAAAGCGGGAAACAGTGCCGATAGCAAAGGCAGTATGACAGCTATTTATACCGTATTGGCCGAAGGGGATGATCAACAGGACCCAATAGCGGACGCGGCCCGCGCTATTTTAGATGGTCATGTGGTCTTAAGCCGTACCTTGGCCGAACGTGGGCATTATCCGGCTATTGATATTGGCGCCTCCATCAGCAGGGTGATGCCACAAATAGTGCCGGATCAGCAGCTTAAACATGCTTATGCGTTAAAACGACTGTATTCAAGGTATTTACAGGTACAGGAATTGATTCCTTTGGGCGCTTACCAAATGGGCAAAGATCAGGAGCTCGACAGAGCTGTGCAGCTGTATCCTGCGATTGAACATTTTTTATGTCAGGGCTTACAACAAAGCTCTGATTTTCAGCAATCCCAAGCCGAGTTAACTAAATTGTTGAGTTAAGCCTATGTTGAAAAAATATCTGGAACAACAGCAAGCCAATTTAAAACAGATGGGACAACGCCAGCAGCAACTGAATCAGCAGGCTGCCAATGAAGAACGTCGCCTGCAACTCCTGACTGAACATATTTCTGGCATGGAACGCAGTTATCAGATGAAATCTGCATTAGGTTTGCAGAATCTCGGGTCGATGAAAACCGTATTACTGGATATGCAACAGCAACAACTGCAAAAAGTGGACGCGGCCTTATCTGAGCTGCAACAGCAGCAACTGGTCTGTCAAAAACAAGTAGCCTACAGCAAAGGGATTGAAGCAGTAATCCATCACAGAGAGTTTACCGCTCAGCAAAAGCAGCAAAAAGCCGAGCAGCAGCAGGCTGATGAAATTGCAATGCAGTTGTTTCAACTCAGGTTAAAAAAGCCGGCATAAGTCATTCTTTTCTGAATTAAAATTTTCGGACTACACTGGTGAGGGGATGAGTTTAGTCTTTACAACCAGAAGAGAGTCCTTATGAAACTTATAAAAATAATTCTGATTGGTTTTTTACTTGCTGTGGCATTGTTGTTACTGGCGGCTTTGCTGCTGCCTTCCTCTTATCAGGTAGAGCGTAGTGTCAGCATCAATAAATCCAAAGATCAGTTGTTCAGTTATTTGGTATTACTGAAAAATCAGGACAATTTTAGCGTTTGGATGGCTTTGGATCCGAATGTGAAAAAAACCTATCAGGGTGAAGATGGCACTGTAGGTTTTGTCTCGGCCTGGCAGAGTGAAAAGCAGGAAGTAGGCGCAGGCGAACAGGAAATCAAAGCGATCAGAACCGGTGAACGTATTGATTACGAGCTGAGATTTTTAGAGCCTTTTGCTTCAGTGGCGCAGGCTTATATGCAACTTGAACCCGATTCCTCCGGACAAACCAAGGTCAGCTGGGGATTTCAGGGCCATATGCCTTATCCGATGAACCTGTTATTGCTGGTGATGGATATGGAAGGCTTGATAGGTAGAGATTTGCAACAAGGCCTGGATAAGCTGAAACTGCTGCTGGAACAACCTGCAGCAGGTTAAAAAAGGGGGAGTTTCCCCCTATTGTTGGCCGAATTTTGTGATCAGTGTCGATACTTCAGTGATTTTTTGCTGCAGCAAAACCCGGTTCGCTTTGGTTTCAATATTCAGCCTAAGCAAAGGTTCGGTATTGGAGCTGCGTAAACTCAGCCGCCAGTCGTTAAACACCAAATCCAGACCATCGAGTAGGCTGATACTCTGTAATTCGGCCTGATAATGCTGTCGAATCGACTGCATGACCGCATCGGCATCTTTTACTTTAAAGTTGATTTCATCACTGCATGGGAATTGCTGTTGCAACTGCTTCACCATGGAGGAGAGTGGTACTGACTGCTGGGACAGCAACTGTGCCACCAGCAACCAGGGAATAGTACCGTTGTCGCAGTAGGCAAAGTCGCGGAAATAGTGGTGGGCACTTATTTCTCCGCCATAAAGCGCATTTTCAGCCCGCATTTTTTCTTTCATAAAAACGTGGCCAGTCTGACTGAGTACGGCAACACCACCACTTTCAGTGACACTTTGTTGAGTGGCCCAATACAAACGCGGGTCATGTACAATTTTTTGCTGAGGGTTGGCTCTGAGTAAAGACTGAGCCAACAAGCTGACCACATAATAACCATCAATAAACTGACCCTGCTCGTCAAAGAAAAAACAGCGGTCAAAGTCACCATCCCAGGCCACACCAAAATCGGCCTGATGTTCAAGCACGGCCTGGCTGGTCACAGCCCGGTTTTCGACTAATAAAGGGTTAGGCACTCCGGTGGGGAAATGACCATCAGGTTCAAATTCTAACGCTATGATTTGCAACGGCAGCTTAGGTGCCAGCGCATTGACCACCAGGCCTGCGCCGCCATGGCCGGCATTCATAACCACTTTGAGTGGTTTGACTTGGTCCAGCTGAATGTAAGTCAGCAGGTGTTCGATATATGCAGCCAAAGTGTGTTGCTGCTGATACTCACCCTGTTGCGCAACGCTATGACTAAAGTCCGCAGTGGCGACCAGTTGTTTGATCTGTTCCAGTTCAGTCTGCGCATTCAGAGGGACGGCATTTTTACCAACCAGTTTCATGCCATTGTAATTGGCGGGATTATGGCTGGCTGTAATGCAAACACCAGCGTCAGCGTTGAGGTGAAACACTGAAAAATACACTTGCTCAGTACCACAAAGGCCAATATCTATGACCTTTGCACCGCCTTCAGTTAAACCTTTGGCTAAAGCTGCGCTCAATGCCGGGCTGGACAAGCGGATATCGTGGCCAATCACCACAGTTTTTGCTGATAGCACCTGACATAAAGCTCTGCCGATACGCCAGGCTAATTCTTCATTGAGCTGTTGTGGTACAGAGCCGCGAATATCATAGGTTTTAAAACAAGAGACTGGCCACATAGTTTATTTTCTTCTGACACAACGAAAGCTTAAGTATACCTTTTTTGAACGGGATTGAGAGCAACTGGTGCTGATACCAAACTGATGCGGCTCTGCGACTGACCTTTTTTCGAAAGTGATTAAGCTCTTTGTACCCATGAATATTGGTCGCTAATTCCAATGTTCCGGGCACAAACCGCAAGTCAGTTTGCAATTTATCTCACTATGAAAAAGGAATGATCATGGCTCTTATCAATATTCTTGTCGCAGTGAATGCTGCAGAACTGGCTGAACGCTTAGGTGATGGTTCTATGCAACCAGGTTCAGTCAGCAGCCCTACTAATTTAGGCGCGTGGGGCGGTTCAGATGTGTTTGTCTCAATGATTACTCAAAACAGCTACATTGCCAGTAATCAGGGCGGGTCAGAGCTGGACGTAAAGGCCAACTCCGGAGACACTGTGCGCTGGACCGTGAGCACTTTTGATGGAGATACAGATTACACAGCGTTTTTGTACAGCGGTAGTTTTAATCCTTCAGCCAGTATTACCGCATTAAGTTATTTTAATATGCATACCAGTGTGTACCTGCCGAGCGGCTCAGATCCGGTCAATGGTACCTTGCAGTTGTTCCACAATAATGCATATGCCACACAAGGCACTGTGATTGAACCCGGTCAGAAAATTCAGTACACCCTGAGTTTTAAACTGGTCAATAACAGCACAGGTGCCATTATTGGCTATTTTACCTGGGATCCATTTATCAGTATTTCTAATTGAAAAACCAGAAGGGCCTGAAGTTCAGGCCCTTATCACTACCAGGGCAAAATTAGGGTAACATCCGCTCAATAGCAGTGACTACAGGATTGCTCCTGGTGCAACATAAACCAGTATTCTGGTCATGTAGGCTGCACTTGCCGGGCTCACTACCTGAGCTTTGCAGAAGTAACAATAATTCATACCTGCGACCACTTGCTCTTGTGCAGCAAGAGCCTGGTAGCTAACTCCAGGCAAAGAACTAAAAGCATCTTCAGCTTGTTTCATACCCTGACTAAATTGATCTGGTGTCATCAGTGCGCTCCAGCCACCTACTTGATTCGTCATACAACCTTCCTCTGTTAAATGAGCTAAGAAATCAACTCGTTAAGCAAGTTGCGGCGCTGAAAATGGTGATCTGTCGTCTCAAAGACCGCATCAGTTCGGTGTCAGAACAGAAAATAGTTATAAATTTGTAAAATCGTGTGGATTTATAAAAGGTCCAGGTTCATAATTCTGTCTCTTTTTTGAAAACAAATCGAGCTAGAATCAACACTGGTTTTGCTGAAGCCATTCTCTTTTCCAATTCATGGAGTGAGCGCCTTATGCAAGAAGCTCTGGTATTAAAAGTCGAGTTGCTAAAATCACTGCGACAACAACGTTTTTTGAGTCAGGAAGAATTGTTTAATGCCTGCCAGCAACGTTCGTTACGAGTCTCACTGGCGACAATTAAAAGAGCGGAAACAGGTAAAAAAGTCAGTTACCGCACTGTGCGGGAACTCTCCGCTTTTTATGCGGTACCTGCTTTATCTTTGGTTCGACAGGACGCTGCCGACTCCGGCCTGAGATAAGCAAGGGCCTGGTGTTATTTTTCAGGAAAACGTTGAGTTTCTGCCATACATCTCGCTTTGATCAGCGCAAAGACTTGCCCTGATTTATTGTGTTTTAACTGACATTGCCCTTGCTCTATTTGCAGTATAAACAGGTTCGCTAAGTCCATATGACGACCATCCAAAGGGCGGCCTTTCTCATCTTTTAATACCACAGATTCAACCCATAGCTGGCTTTCAAATAAATAGGCATTGTCGGCCAGTTGGACTAAAGGCCCACCTATGGCCTTTTGGATCTGAAGCTGCAGTTCCAGCTTCACCTGTGGTGATGTTTCTGTCAGTACAGCAGGTTCGGCAATGGCCTGAACCTGCTGGCAAGCGCTGATGAGCAGCATACTGCCTGAAATGGCATAGGTGGAAAATAGCTTTTTATTCACTCTTATGGTCTCTGATGGGTTGCCGAATACTGTTAGTCAAAGGCAGAGCTGAAGGATCTCTCACCGCTGCTCCCTGTAAAGTTCCGAAAGCGGATGCAGCCTCAGCCTGGCTGGATTTTGCCCCCTGTGTCTGGCTGACCGCAGATCCTGGCAAAGCCAAACAACTGTTATTGTCCACATAATACAGTGCTGTCTCCAGCATGTTTTCTTCCGGATCTCCTAATGCTCTGGATAAATCATCGGCTACAGAACAGCCTTTGATATCTGCAGCAAACACCGGGTTTCTGGTCGGATTAAAGCCGTCCGCATAATCGCCAAATCCTTTGGAATTAATACCACTGAACTGAATGCTGAAGTAAGTGGTGCCACAGTTATCTTGCGGATAAAAACCGTAAGGTTTACCACAGGTTTTAGCGCCTATTTGGATCACCTCAACATCTATTCCCCGCAAGGCATTCATAAATGCTTCACTGGCAGAACAGGTATTAGCTGTGGTTAACACATAAATACGGCTTAAATTTAAGTTGGGTAAAACTGTTGTTGTCAGGGTATTGGTTTCGTAGTTGATTTCATTCGCATAAAAAGGAGTTGGTGCTAAATTCTCTCCGGTTACAGGGTTGGTAGTAGGGTACTTATCGTTAAACTGTAAACGTTCAAAATAACGGCCCTGAATAATAGCCGGACCTGTCACCATATAGCCCAGTTGTGCAGCTAAGGCTAACAAACCACCGCCGTTATAACGTAAATCCACCACCAGCTCTTTGATCGCAGCGTCTCTGAATAGTTTAACTGAATCAATCAGTTGGCGCTGGGCAGGTACTATATAGCTATTAAACTGAAAATAACCCACCGGTCCTGAGTCTGTGTTGATGATTTTGGCATTTTGCACCGGGCTTGACGCTACATTTGCCGACCTGAGCTGATAGCTGATTTCTGTATTAGCAGCGGTTCTGAATTTAAAGCTATGAGTCTCACCTGCATTTTCAGGAAATAGGCCGGCATTGAGTCCATCAACTCCTGAAGACGTACTATTACTGACAAAATCTATACCGTCGACTTCCAGCAAAAAGTCGCCTCTTTTTACCCCAGCCAGTGCGGCTGGCGAATTGGGTTCGGTAAAGGCCACTGTAAAAGAACGGGGAGGCACTGTAGAAACAACAGACCAGCGGATGCCGTAGCCAGAACTGACACCGGATTGAGCCTGTTGTTGGTAGTCTGAGGTATTTTCGCTGAAATGAAACTGATCTTTGGCGACGCCGGAATCTGTGACTGCTGTGGTTTTCAGCAGATTAAAGTAAGTCGAAATGCTATAGCTGGTTGGATCTATATCAGCTATCTCTTTATACCAAAGATAGGTTCTGTTGCTCCAGGAGCGTAGCCACATTTTTTCATGCATGGCGGTGCCGGCTTTATCCGGATAAGTGCCTCCCTCGTAAGGATCAACGCCTGTTCTGGGCGCTACACAAAAGTTCTTAAACTGAGACTCAGCATTAAATTGGCCTGCAATCCAGGTTGGGGTCGCCGCAGTGCCGCTGCCAGAGCCAGCTGCTCCGCCGGGGTTAGCAGAGTTACTTGACTCTGAACTTCCACCCCCACCACAGGAGGTGACAGCAGTAAAAGCAACAAGCAGTGGCAATATTGATTTAATATTCTGCTGCATCAGGTTTCTCCATGTGACTGAGTGTTAACACCTGAAGCCATAGCGTCAGA
>NZ_JAIWOI010000213.1 GCF_020217005.1 Rheinheimera sp.
ACGCTGGAGCAACTCACCACAGCAGAGCCTGATGCCGAGAGCTTCGCCTTGTTAGCCAGTGTTTATGGCATGCAGATTGGCAATAACCCGATAAAAGGGGCTTTCTATGGACCTAAATCGAATAAAGCTATCTCGCAGGCTGCTGGTTTGGACCCTGCCAATCCGCGGGTTGTGCTGGTTAAAGCCATCTCTGCTTACAATACCCCAGCTGCTTTTGGCGGCAGCAAACAAAGTGCTGTGGAACTCAGCAGCAAAGCCATTGAGCTTTATGCTTTGCCTTGTCAGCAGATTTGCTGGGGCCATGCAGAAGCCTATACCTGGCGTGGTTTAGCCAAGCAGGAGCTGGGAGATAAAGCTGGTGCTATTGCCGACTGGACCAAAGCGATGGAAGTGGATTCTTCCTACGGCTGGGCTAAGTTTCTGCTGAGTCAGCAACAAAGTTATAGCCAAAATCGTTGATCTTTCTTGAACCGGGGCTCTTTTAAGCCCTGGTTTTAACCTGTTGAGGCCTTTATGTTAGAGCTGGAAAAACGCTTGTCCTGGGTTTATCTGATCAATTTGGTGTTCTATGTAGCGCCCTTTTTTTACATCAATTACAGTCTGGTACAGTATGTCTGGATGACGCTGGCCTTAGTGGCTTTTATTGGTTGTTACTACTGGATTTACCGCAGTCCCCCTTCACGGATGTTATGGCCTATCCTGTTGATGGCATTCATCGCCAGCGCCATTACACCGCTGAATTATGGCTCTATTTCGATGTTTGCCTATGTCAGTTTTTTTATTGGTTTTGCTTATAACTTTCGTCAGTTTTTAGCTGGTGTTGCCGGATTGATTTGTATATTGGTGCTGCTGGACCACTTTTTTGTCAAAGGTGCACCTTATTTTCTGCTTTATGGTTCTGCTTTAGTGATGGCTATAGGGGTGTTTGGTGTGCTCGACAGAACCAGGCGTGCCAGCTTACTGAAAGAGCAACGCAGTGCTGAAGAAATTAAACAGCTGGCGACTATAGTGGAGCGGGAACGAATAGCACGTGATCTGCACGATATTATGGGGCACAGTTTATCAGGCATAGTGCTGAAAGCGGATTTAGCCGATAAGTTACTGCAACAGCAGCAGTATCAGGCGGCCAGCCAGCAATTGCAGGAACTGGCTTTTATTGCCCGCGAAAGTTTAAGTCAGGTGCGTCAGACAGTGTCAGGTTATAAACACAAAGGTCTGGCAGGTGAAGTGCAGGCTTTGAGTGGTAAGTTACGTGAAGCCGGATTTGGAGTGGATGTTCAAGGCGAAATACCGAGTCTGTCTGCCAGAGAGGAAACCGCTGTGGTATTGATCCTGACCGAGCTGGTGACCAATGTGTTAAAACACAGCAATGGTGATGAAGTACGGATCCGATTTAGCGAAAATGAGCAAGGATATCAACTGATGGTGTCAGATAATGGCAAGGTGGCGGAGCTGCATCAGGGCCATGGTTTAACCGGCATTCAGGAGCGCTTAGCTGCGCTGAACAGCAGTTTGGAATGGCAAGTGTCACCCTGCAGTTTTAGTTTCATTTTGCACAAGGAGGCCTGATGCGTATTTTACTGGCGGAAGATCAGGCGATGGTACGAGGCGCTCTGGCGGCTTTACTGGGTTTAACTAGCGACTTTCAGATCACTCAGGCGGCCGATGGTGATCAGGCATTGGCTTTGTTGAAACAGCAGGACTTTGACCTCCTGTTGACCGACATTGAAATGCCGGGCCGTAGCGGCCTGGAACTCGCGACTTACCTGCAGCAACAACAGAGTAAAATCAAAGTGATAGTGATCACCACTTTTGGCCGCTCTGGTTATATTCAGCGCGCTATTGCTGCCGGGGTGCAGGGTTTTTTACTGAAAGATGCACCTTCAGAGCAATTAGTGCAGGCTATTTATCAGGTGATGGCCGGAAAACGAGTGATAGATACTGAACTGGCATTATCTGCGTTAGGTGAACAGGATCCGTTAAGTGACAAAGAGCGTCGGGCGCTGCGATTAGCTTCTGAAGGAAAAAGCACAGCTGAGATTGCAACAGTGCTTTATATCGCCGAAGGCACAGCACGGAATTATTTGTCGGAGGCTATCAGCAAACTAAATGCAGCGAATAGAGTAGATGCTGCCAGAATAGCCCGACAAAAAGGCTGGCTCTAGCCGTCGTACTTGACGCTGCAGCTTTGTTGACTGCGTGTTCTCACCCCAGTCGCATAGGCAACTATGCTCCCGGGGACTCGCTCACTTGTCGCCTCGCCGCAACATCAATTACTTAGGCTAAGAACCCGTCGGACTTGACGCTGCAGCTTTGTTGACTGCGTGTTCTCACCCCAGTCGCATAGGCAACTATGCTCCCGGGGATTCACCCACTTGTCGCCACGCCGCAACATCAATTCCATAGGCTAAGAAGCCTCAGTACTTAAATCTGCAGATCAAAACGAATACACAAAAGTTAAGGACGTTTGAGTATCGGTTTTCTTTTTACCCAGCGGCACTTTAGAGTCGTTTTGTACTAAAAACGCTGCTTTCATCTGCATCCGGCCATTAATTTTTGCCGTTAATGAAGACTCAGCTATTGAACGTTTATTGTCTTCACCATATTCAAGGCTGACGGTTTGTTTAAAACGTGCTGACTCACTGATTTGCCAACGATAGGTCGCGGCACTGCGCACTATCATGCCGTTCTCAGTTTCTTCCAGATCGGTTTTTCCCCTGTAATAACCGGGACCGATCTCACCCTCCAGGGACATGCTGTCGTTTTTGAATAGCTCATCACCATAACCTACCGCTATGGTGGTGTACTCAGTGTAAGCACCAAATCTGTCATCGACATGAGAGCCATAAACAAAGAGTTTGGCGGTGTCTTTATTTAACTTGTAACCACCTTTTGCCGATGCAGCATATTTTTCGGCTGAGGTTTCGACTATGGTCTGGCCATCGTCTGCTTCGGTTTCATCTCGTTTGAAAAAAGCGCTGAATGTGTAGTCATTCGACCAATTTTCCAGCTCTTGTTTTGAATCTATTTTGCCTGTGATGGAGGTGCCTTTGGTATTACCTGATGTGGTGATAGCGCCTAACTCTGCGGAAGTGCTCCAGCCCAGCTTGATTTCATTTGCCGGGCTTTCTTCGGCCTGTACTGTCATTAGGCTGCTCAAAGCCAACAGGGGGAAGAGAGTTTTTTTCATACCTTACTTTTCCTTTTTGAAGTGCAGGTCCATTTGTGGAAAGGGGATCACAATCTGGTGTTGATCAAAAGTCAGTTTGATTTTCTCCAAAGTGTCCCAGTATACAGGCCAGTAGTCGGCAGCATTGACCCATGGACGTACTAAAATATTGACTGAACTGTCAGCGAGAGCACCTACAGCTATCACAGCAGCGGGTTCGGCCAAAATACGACTGTCAGCTTTGAGTATTTGTTCCAGTAATTGTTTGGCTTTTTTCAGGTCGGAGTCGTAACTGATACCTACAATTAAATCCACTCTGCGGGTTTTTTCGGCCGAATAATTGATGATGGCAGAGCCTGTAATTTGCGAGTTCGGCACAATAATGCGTTTGTTATCCGCACTTTTGAGCACAGTCTGGAAGATTTCTATTTTCTCTACCACGCCTGAAACTCCGGCTGCATCGACAAAGTCGCCTGCACGGAAAGGGCGGAATAAGATAATCAGTACGCCTGAAGCGAAGTTGGATAAAGAACCTTGTAATGCCAAAGCTATGGCTAAGCCAGCAGCACCCAGGATAGCGATAAAAGAAGCAGTTTGAATGCCGACTTGCGACAGAGCAATCAGAATGGTCGCCACCATAATAGCGGCCTGGATAATGCCACTTAAAAAGGACACTACAGCACGATCCACTTTGCGGTGGATTAAGGCTTTTTCCAGCATGCGGGTCAGACTTTTTGATAACCAGCGGCCCAGATACAAAATGACTAAAGCGACCAGCACTTTGACGCTATAACTTAAAATGAATTGCTGATTTTTCTGCAAAAAATCGATGAATTGTTGCATGTTTCTCTCCATTTTCGAGCCTCAATTCAGAGGAGTCTAGGTTGGCCAGACGACCATACCCTAGCATAAGCATCGCTCAGGCCCAAGCTAAACGCGGCTTAGCGCTTAGTTTCGTAAAAAATTACTTTGCATCGCCACAGAATTTCGCTAGAATCCGCGCCTCTTGTGGTGACTGTAGCTCAGTTGGTAGAGTCCCGGATTGTGATTCCGGTTGTCGTGGGTTCGAGCCCCATCAGTCACCCCAACTTCTGACTTCGTGCTTCATCAATAGTCACCCCAACTTCTGACTTCGTGCTTCATCAATAGTCACCCCAACTTCTGGCTTCGTGCTTCATCAATAGTCACCCCAACTTCTGGCTTCGTGCTTCATCAATAGTCACCCCAACTTCTGGCTTCGCGCTTCATCAATAGTCACCCCAACTTCTGGCTTCGTGCTTCATCAATAGTCACCCCAACTTCTGGCTTCGCGCTTTATCAATAGTCACCCCAACTTCTGGCTTCGCGCTTTATCAATAGTCACCCCGGTTTTCCTACGCCTGTCTTCTGCTGTTATGCTTGTGTTGTGTTTTGTACATGTGTTGAGCCCCCAATGGATTTGAAACAATTACAGCTATCTATACAACAGCCTGATTTAGCCCCGATTGAACTCTGGGATCCAGCCTTTTGCGGTGATCTCCCCATTCGTATCGATCGGCACGGAGATTGGTTTTATCAGGACTCAAAAATACAGCGACCACAGTTGGTTCAGCTGTTTGCTTCAGTACTTACCCGGCAGCAGCAAGAGTATTTTTTGCTGACGCCTGTTGAGAAAGTACGGATTCAGGTTGAAGATGCTGCCTTTGTTATTGTTGCAATTGACCACCAGACCGATGCAGGGATACTGATCGCGACCACTAATTTAGGCCATCAGGTATTAATTAATGCTGAACGCCCGATGTTCTTACAAGCACAACCAGACGGGCAACAGTTACCTTATTTACAGCTCTGGCGCGGCTTAACGGCCAAGTTCAACAGAACTGCCTATTACCAGCTGGCAGCTCTGGCGTTTGCTGTGCAAATTGAAGGGAAAACCTCGCTACACATATCTTCTGCTGGCTTAAATTTTGAGCTCGGAGTAATGGACTAGCCATTGGTCCCGGATCTAAGGCTCTGTATCGCATTCAATTTTTCTGTACTTGATGCTTTTCCAATCCTGTCTCATAGTCGATACCAAGCAGCTGGAAAAAGCTGTGTTCATCCAACAGGAGACATAATGAAACTGCAACTCTCACTTCTTACCAGTGCTTTATTGCTCGCAGGAACAGCACAAAGCGCTACTCTGATCCATGCTGGCAAACTGATCACTGCTGAAAACGACAAAGTGCTGACCGAATACACTGTTGTTGTTGAAGACGACAAAATCATAGCTGTTGAGTCTGGTTATAAAACTCCGGCAGCCGGCGATAAAGTCATCAATTTAAAGAATCACACAGTAATGCCTGGTTTGATGGATATGCACACCCATTTTTCCACTCAGATGGGTCCCGGCGCTTATACTGAAGACTTCTTATTGAACGAGGCTGACGTGGCCTTACGTGGTGCTACTTTTGCTGAAAAGACGCTGCTTTCCGGTTTTACCACTGTGCGTGAGTTAGGTGATGTGCATCACAGCAGTACTGCTCTGCGTAAAGCCATCAATGCAGGATATGTTAAAGGGCCACGTATTTACACAGCAGGCAAATCTATTGCCACTACTGGTGGTCATGCCGATCCAACCAATGGGGTGGCTTATGCCCTGATGGGCGACCCCGGTCCAAAAGATGGTGTAGTGAACGGTCCTGACGAAGCCCGTAAAGCTGTCCGTCAACGCTATAAAGAAGGTGCAGACCTGATCAAGATCACTGCTACCGGCGGTGTGTTGAGTGTAGCCAAAAGCGGTTCCAATCCACAGTTTAACAGCGAAGAACTGAAAGCTATTGTTGAAACCGCCAAAGACTATGGCATGACAGTGGCTGTCCATGCTCATGGTAAAGAAGGCATGGACAGAGCCATTGAGGCTGGAGTGGATTCGATAGAACATGGCACTTTGATGGACAAGGCAACCATGAAATTGATGAAAAAGCATGGTACTTACTATGTTCCGACCATCAGTGCAGGTAAATGGGCTGCGGAAAAAGCGGCAATGCCGGGTTTTTTCCCTGAGCTGGTGCGCCCTAAAGCTTTAGCTATAGGGCCTAAAATTCAGCAAACTTTTGCCAATGCATACAAAGAAGGTGTGAAAATAGCTTTTGGTACTGACGCAGGTGTAGGAGCTCATGGTGATAATTGGCGTGAATTTGTCTTTATGACAGAAGCTGGAATGCCGGCTATCGAAGCAATACAGTCCGCTACTATTACTTCGGCTCGTTTGTTAAAAGTCGATCAGGAGCTGGGGTCTGTTACAACAGGTAAAATTGCCGATTTAGTGGCTGTCCCCGGTGATCCACTGCAGGATATACAGCAAATGGGCAAAGTCAGTTTTGTGATGAAAGCTGGGGTTGTATACAAAGAATAACTGCTGCCCGAACTAAAAAAGGCAGCTTTCGCTGCCTTTTTTAGTTCGATTTCTGATCCTTGAAATATTCTAGTAGCTTGTGCACATCGGCCATAATTTCAGCTTTCAGGTCAATTTCTGCCTGTTCGCGCAGGTGATCCAGATGACGGATTTCTTTTTTATCACGCTCTTTACGCGCCTGGTGAGTTGGCATGTCTTTGACAACATCATACATTTTAAACAATCCAGGATAGGTCTGGATCGCATTGGGTTTGTCAGGGAGTTGCAGATGATCCAACAAAACCCAAATCCGCAAAGCGCCTTCAGACAGCTCACATTGTTCTTCGCGCATGGCTTTGGCGATCAAGACTATGCTTTGAGTCAGGTCGGAATTTTTGGCGTCAACGACCTGCTGCTGCTTTAATTCCTGTTGTTTGATTAACCACAATAAACGACCCAGATAAAAGCTCAGGCCGCCAATAATTAAACCCGCCGCACAGGTGGCTAGTATCCAGTTGATGGTCAAACTTATTCCCCTAAAAACTCTTTACGCCAATCAGTACGTTCCAATTTAGCTAAAGGATCTAATTCTTCCTCTTCAGCCTGATCTTCTTCTAAACCAAGTAGAGCAACAAGCTCTGCGTGGCGTGCCGTTTTGGCATTAAAGTACTTGGCATCTTTGCCTGTCAGGATTTCGCCTTGATCTACTTTATCTAACAATTCCAGCAGCTTTTCATCGTTCTCAAGCAGAGCTAATTCTTGCTCTGGTGGCATCGTAGGCTCTTTTGCCTTGCTCAACTGTACTACTGGCTTGAACTGCTTAGGCTGCGCCATCAGTTTTTGCTCTGCTTCAGTCACTACTAAAGCAATAGGTTTTTTGCTGCCATGGCGCGGGTCTTTTGAGCCTTTAGCTGATTGTTTCTGCTTATCTTCAGTGGAAGGAGAATGGCGACTACCGGATTTTAAGCCTGCACCTTTCTTTTTAGTTTCAGGCGCGCGTGTCCGGTCCTGACGAGCTTCTTCAGCCGGTCTGTGTCTGGTACCAAGTGGGCCTGAGGTGCGAGTTTTTTTAATCCGAGTCATATATGTTACCTACGAAAAAGGGCGCGTATTTTAACCAGTTTATCTCAGAAAACCTAGGTATTTCGTTTTTTAAATAACACGACGTCATCAGCAGGGAATTCAAGCTCGAGTTGATCTCGTTGCGCTAAAAATTCAAAAGTACGTTGGTGAAAAAAGCTGATATGAGTGGGGTCGTTTTTATAATGCCAACTGCTAAAGCTATCTTGATCTATGTAACGCTTAGTCATCAGAGCCAACACACCCTGAGGCAATAGTAAATTTAACCACAAGCGCCACTCTTTGGCCGGATGAACAAAATGCTCTATCGCTTCGGTACAGCTGACGAAATGATAATGTCGCTGCAAAGCTTCAGGTTCTGGAACATAAAATGGATCCCAAAGGTGCATCTGCTTGCCTGCTTCGTTCAACATCTTTGCTAACAATGGCCCAGGGCCGCAGCCAAAATCTAATCCGTTAGTTTGCTCTGGTGTCAGAGTATTCAGCAGCGGCACAGATAAACGCGATAAAAACTTACGGTAGCCTGGGTCGTCCAATTCATTCTGGTGCAAATCGTATTGCGCTTTTTCCTGTTCTGCTGATAGCAAAGTAGTGCGATCTGCAAAGACTAAAAAACACTGTAGACATTGAAAGTAGTCACGTCTTTTGTCCGTACAAAATAGTTGAGTTTGTTGATGCTGACACAAAGGGCAAACTGAATTCATGGTGAGGATAAATAAAAAGGGCGGTATAAGATGTTACCGCCCTCTATATAAGGTGTCTAGCGCGACACATAATCTGCTTGAAGTCGTCCTGACGGGAGTTCAACACCCTGTCTGCACAAGTTCCCTATATTTTTACGCAAATTCCCTATAAAAATAATTATTCGCGATCGTCCTGATGCTTAGTGGTCCATCCATGTGTTGTGTAAAATACACACTGTCATCATCTTGATGCTGCAAAAATGTACTGATGCACTGCTGCTTTCCGTGCCTGTTATCCGTGTTTTTAAACGTTACTAAATGTAACGGACTTAAATCTACTCCGATTTTTCAGAATGGCAATACAGTGGTATAAAAAAAACACAAAAAAAATGAACTTTTTTGTAATGCCATTATAAATCAATTGGTTACGTTTATTGTTTCGAATTTTTCAGTTGTGTAAGTCATCTCTTACACCGTTGTGAGATATATCGCACAACGGAAAACAGAATCGAGAGTTTGGAAAAGACCTGCAGTGCAAAAAATAAAAAGCCAGGCACGGAGCCTGGCTTTGTCTACGGAAGTGGCTGCTTTTAGTGCAAACCACCAACGTATTTCGAAAGTATTTCGATATCTTCATCGGTCAGCTTCTTAGCAACGTCACGCATCATGCCATTCATATCGTTTGCGCGTGAGCCGTTACGGAACGCTTCCAGCTGAGTTTTAACATAAGCTGCATGTTGGAACGAAATTTTTGGGAAGCCAGCTAAGCTGTGACCTACACCTCGTGGACCATGACAGGCGATGCAGGCAGCAATACCGCGCTCCAAATCACCACCACGGAATAACTTCTCACCTTTAGCGACCACGTCTTCAGGCGTGCTGCCTTCCTTCATGGTTTGGCTTGAGAAGTAAGCAGCCAGGTCTTTCATATCCTGTTCAGATAAAGCGGCAACCATACCTGCCATAACAGCGTTGTTGCGACCTTCTTTGCCACCTGTAGTAGCTCCGAGCTTAAATTCTTTTAATTGTTTAAAAATATAACCAGCATGTTGACCAGCAATTTTTGGATATAAATCTGTTGGGCTATTTCCATCCATGCCATGGCAGGCCGCACAAGTCACGGATTTGGCTTTACCTGCTTCTGCATCCCCATCGGCTGCATAAGCTGTACTGATTAACCCTAAAAAGAGCGTGAGTGGAATTGCGAATTTTTTCATTTTTTTTCCGTCTCTGTCCGCATTGAACCGCCAGTAATCTGGCAACCAAGTTGAATAACCCTACATTTTATGTCTATTTTACACGAATCTTGCGCAGATAGAATCCCATAAATCACAGTAAAGCTTCTGTGGATCTTCAGGATCCGTTACACTATAGCCAAATTTACAGCCGGAGCTGACAGTGTACAAAGCGATCATCAATTATCAGAAAGCAACTTTTCTGACCAGTGCCCCTGATATTAAGGCTCTGCCCGCAGATACGGGTATAGAAGTTGCCTTTGCTGGTCGTTCAAACGCCGGCAAGTCCAGTGCGTTAAATACGCTGACACGGCAAAATGGTTTAGCCCGCACCAGTAAAACACCGGGTCGTACTCAGTTGATCAACACTTTTGCTTTAGCAGAAAACCAGCGACTGATCGATTTGCCTGGTTACGGTTTTGCGAAAGTTCCTTTAGCCGTTAAAGAGAAATGGCAAAAGGCTTTGAGTGAATACCTG
>NZ_JAIWOI010000214.1 GCF_020217005.1 Rheinheimera sp.
ATCAAACGCCAAAGCTTAAAAGGCATTGTGATTCTAATGGATATTCGCCATCCGTTGAAAGATTTGGATCAGGATTTAATTCATTGGGCTGTACAAAGTGATTTGCAGGTTTTATTGCTACTCACTAAAGCTGACAAGCTAAGCCCAGGACCACGTAAAAAAGTCCTGCTGGAAGTTACAGAAGCTTCTATGGCTTTTATGGGCGACGTGACAGTACAAGTGTTCAGCTCTTTGACTAAATTAGGTCTGCCTGAGTTAGAACAAAAACTGGATCAATGGTTTAGTCCGGTACAAGAATAAGTTTTAGCAAAGTTTAACTTCGACAAAGCAGAGCATGAGTCTCTGCTTTTTTTTGCTAAAAATTTTGAAAAGCAATGCGTTGCGAAGATGTTGAGGGGCTGGCATTTTTTATGCGCTGAAAAAAGAAAACCGGCCCTTTTTGAGGAGGCCGGTCATAGCAAACGGGGAGAAGCTATTCAATAATTTCAAATCAACAGGGTGTCTTGGATTAACAAGACAACGCCATTATACATGGAATTATGAATGTTTGAAGTATTTGCTCTAAAAAATCTAGTTTTATTTCAGTTTTTCTGATCAACAGACAAAAAAAACGCCCCACTGCAAGCAGTGGGGCGGCTAAATAAGCCATTCTTTCTGAGCACTAATTAGGCGGTTAAGCCTTATAGTGGTGAAAGATAGAACATCTTACCTCTGTACCCTACGAAATTGATTCTACAAGTGTTGATTAAAAATGCAAGTGAAGGACTGTAATTAAACTACAAATATTTAGTAAAACTATCATTAAAATGAAAAAATGTAGCTTTATTACCAATTTCATAAAGATGTTTTGACTGAGAACTGCGCATTTTTTGTCTGAAAATTCAGCGGTCCACTGTTTCTGGCCAGAAAAAAGCCCCAAAACCAGTTGGGGCGAAAAATCAAACTACCAGGAATGGGCATTTACACACTTAGTGAGACTCAGTGTTTTTGGTTAAGTTCAGCTTTTTTTATTTTTTTAATGTGCTTGGTCCCAATTCGGGCCAGACCCTGCTTCTGCCAGTAAGGGGACATCCAGTTTGACTGCAGACTGCATAATGTCGACCAACTCTCTGCTTACCCGCTCTAGCTCTTCGGTTTTCACTTCAAACACCAGTTCATCGTGTACCTGCATAATCATAACGACAACACCCGGAGCTTGTTGCTCCTGCCAGGCCGCTACTTTAATCATGGCCATTTTGATGATGTCGGCGGCGGTTCCCTGCATAGGAGCATTGATAGCAGCTCGTTCAGCTCCTTTTTTACGTGCCATGTTTTTGGCATTAATTTCCGGCAGATACAGGCGACGACCAAAAAGAGTTTCGACATAACCTTGCTCATGTGCCTGAGTGCGGGTGCGCTCCATATAATCCTGCACCCCGGGGAAACGTTCAAAATATAAATCGACATACTGCTGTGCTTCAGAACGGCTGATCCCCAACTGGCGTGCCAGACCAAAAGCTGACATGCCATAAATCAGGCCGAAGTTAACCGCTTTAGCACGACGACGTTGCTCTGAGCTGACTTGATCCAGTTCAACACCAAAGACTTCAGCTGCTGTGGCTCTGTGGATATCTTTGCCTTGCGCAAAAGCGTTCAGTAGTGCCGGATCTCGCGATAAATGCGCCATAATGCGCAGTTCAATTTGAGAGTAGTCAATGGCCAGTATTGTTTTACCAGATTCTGCAATAAACGCCTGGCGAATGCGGCGGCCTTCTTCGCTTCGGATTGGAATATTTTGCAGATTAGGTTCGGTTGAACTCAAGCGGCCCGTAGCTGCAACAGCCTGATGATAGGATGTATGTACCCGGCCTGTTGCCGCGTTGACTGACAGAGGCAGTTTGTCAGTATAGGTAGATTTGAGCTTACTTAAACCCCTGTGCTCAGTAATGAGTTTTGGGAATTCATAATCCAGCGCCAATTCTGCTAATACTTCTTCTGCTGTGGACGGAGTGCCGGTTGGGGTTTTTTTCAGGACGGGCAAACCCATCTGATCAAACAAAATTTCCTGCAATTGCTTAGGCGATGACAAATTAAATTCTTTGCCTGCCATTTGATAGGCTTCTTGTTCAATCTCGCCTATACGTTTGGCAAGATCTAAACTTTGCTGCGCTAATAAATGACTGTCAATTTTTACCCCTGTGCGTTCCATTTTGGACAAAATAGGCACTAGTGGCATTTCGATTTCACGGAACACCCTGTTTAAGCCTGCATGCTGTTCCAGCATTGGCCATAAGGTTTGGTGCAACCTCAGAGTGACGTCTGCATCCTCTGCTGCATAAGGTGAGGCTTGTTCCAAAGCAATCTGGTTAAAAGTAAGCTGCTTAGCGCCTTTACCTGCAATGTCTTCAAAGCCTATGGTTTTATGACCAAGGTACTTCAGTGCTAAAGAATCCATGTCGTGGCGTGACGCTACGCTGTTGACAATATAAGATTCAAGCATAGTGTCAAAGCGAATACCACGCAGCGCTACGCCATGTCGGGCCAACACACTTTGATCGTACTTAAGGTTCTGACCTACTTTGGCTTTGCTCTCATCTTCCAGCCAGTCCTTTAACTGCTCCAGTACCCAATCACGGTTCAACTGTTCAGGGGCACCGACATAATCATGAGCCAGTGGAATGTAATACGCATCGCCTGCTGCCAGGGCCAGCGAAATACCAACTACCTCAGCCTGCATATAGTCCAGACTGGTGGTCTCAGTATCAAATGCAACCAACTCTGCTGCTGGCAGACGTTGTAATAACGACAGAAAGTCAGCTTTAGTTAAAACGCAGTGATACTTTGTAGTGTCTATACCACTGGCTGCAGCCCCCGTATTGGTATGTTCAATACTATGCTGCTCTATATTATGCTTAGCGGCTTCAACTGCCGCAGTTGTGGCAGTGTCTTTGTTGGCTAATACCTCACTTAACCAGCGTCTGAATTCACAGGCTGCAAACAACTCAGCCAGTTTGGCTTGATCCGGTGTTTTAATGTCTAAACTATCGGGTTGTAGTGACAATTCGACATCTGTTTTGATGGTGGCAAGCTGATAAGACAGGGTCAGTTGATCTTTGAATTCTTCCATTTTCGCAGCAATGGTTTTGCTACCACGAAAATTCAGTGCTGCAATCTGATCCAACTGCTGGTACAGCTTGTCGATTGAACCAATACCTTGCAGCAAAGCCAAAGCCGTTTTCTCGCCCACGCCTGGCAAACCTGGAATATTGTCTGCTTTATCGCCCATTAAGGCTAAATAGTCGATAATGAGTTCAGGGCCGACACCAAATTTTTCAGCCACACCAGCCGGGTCCAGAATTGTATCTGTCATAGTGTTAATTAAGGTGACATGCTGGTCAACCAACTGAGCCATATCTTTATCACCTGTGGATATCAACACATGACGGCCTTGTTGGCTGGCCTGCACAGCTAAAGTCCCAATCACATCATCGGCTTCAACGCCACTAATGCAAATTAGCGGCAAACCCATGGCTTCAATAATCTGATGTAAGGGGGCTATCTGGCTGCGTAAATCATCAGGCATAGGTGGGCGGTGCGCTTTGTATTCGCTGTACATCTCATTACGAAAGGTAGGGCCTTTAGCGTCAAACACGACGACCATCTGACTAGGCTTGTATTGACGTAACAAACTTTTCAGCATGTTTACCACACCATAAATAGCACCAGTTGCCTCCCCTTTCGAGTTCGTCAGGTGCGGCGGTGAATGATAAGCACGAAATAAATATGAAGAGCCATCGACAAGAATAAGAGGATTGTCCGGTATAACAACCATGATAAGGATCCCTGAATGTTTTGCATAAGAATGCCACAACAGGACTCCTTCAGCCAGCTGTCTCAGCCTTTACGCATTGTGTTGTTGGTACTTTTTTAAACGAAAAAGCTGTGGATAACTTTGTGGATAGACAATAGCGTACGCCCAGGTAATCTCAGTGAAGAGCCCGGTGAGTGATGGCTAAGTTTATGAATTTAAAAGAAAAAGAAGGGTAGTGCTACAGGTTCCCTTATTGTTTTTCTTATCATTCCATTCTGTGGAAAATTATCTCACTTTGGTTCCCTGTCAAAAAGGCGACAGCGTAAGACAATCAAAGTGGGAAAACAGACTACCACAAAGATTTTCTTTGCACAGTCTTGTTTTGAATTATTTTTAACTGAAAAAAAAGCTGTTCAGACCGAAGTGTTATAACGCAACTTGATCTGCAAAACCCCCTAAACTTAGGCTAAGTTAAAAGCCAGAAAATACAGGGGCTTCCACTATCAGGCATCCCAGCGTTATAATGCCTTAAATTTTGTATGGCTTATTGACAGGAATATCCAGATGAAAAAATTCACTTTCGCCTTAGTGCTGATGACAACTGCTGCAATAGCCAACGTTGCTGCACAAGAAGCAGATAACGAAGCAATTAAAAAACGTCTTGAACCTGTAGGTCAGGTTTATCTGGCTGGAGCTCAGGCCGCTGCCGACACAGGTCCTAAAGGTCCACGCACTGGTGAGCAAGTGTATCAGGGGGCTTGTTTTGCTTGTCATGGTACTGGTGCTTTGGATGCACCGAAAAAAGGTGACGCAGCCTGGAAACCTCGTTTAGCTCAAGGTCTGGATGTATTAAAGAAACACGCGATCGAGGGGATCCGCTCTATGCCACCACGGGGTACCTGTGGCGATTGCTCTGATGATGAAATTGAAGCCGCTATCAAGTTCATGACTGAAGGTGTGTAAATTTTTCGTGATAAAAAACGCTGCTTTAGCAGCGTTTTTTTATTTCTGAGTATTTATAGATCTAATTATTATTTTTTTAGCTCAATTGCTTATAAGAAGATCCAGTCAGCCACCTCTTTTTGCCTTCCATCTGCTTAAGCTTTGTGCATAATAGAGGTGCTTAAACATCAGCCAGTTTTGGTTGCCTTGCCTCAGATAAGAATAAGAGAAAAAGTTGAAGGATATAACGACTCTGGATAAAGCCCACCAACTTGTGGTTAGTCAGTTGCGACGGTTGCGCAAGCTGGCAGCAGGTTATAAACAGGCTTACATCATTCAAGGCGCCTTACTTAAACTGTCAGAATTAGCTTCTGGCATTAAAGACATGCGCGAGTTTTATCCTGCCATTCACCGTTTATTAAACCAGCAACTAAAAGCTGATAATTTTTATGTAGTGCTTTGTGACCAGGAGCAGCAGTTTTCTCTGGAGTATTTTGCTGACGAAAAAGACCAGCAAGTTTTATTAGATGCCCCTTCCAATGCCTTTGCTTCCGGCCTCACAGGGTACGTAGCCCGCACTAAACAAGCACTGTTGTGTGATCAAAAAGAATACCGGCGTCTGGTCGAGACTGGCGATATTACGGCTCAGGGCACAGCCTGTCAGTATTGGTTAGGCGTCCCTTTATGCCGCGGAGAGAAAATCATTGGTGTGATGGCAATTCAGAGTTATGACACTGAATGTCATTACAACCAACATGATTTAGCTTTGATCAGCAATATCGCTATCCATACTGTTACGGCTATAGACAGAGTCAAAAGCCGTGAGCTGTTAGAACAAACAGTGCGTGAGCGCACTCAGCAGTTACGAAATACCAATCAGTCGCTGGAAAAAGAAATTCGCGAACGTACTAATGCCGAGCAGTTGCAGTCTGCTTTGTATAAAATCTCTGAAATGACGGCAAAAAGTACGGATATGATGAGTTTTTATCATGAAGTGCATCAGATTTTGTCTGAGTTGATGAAAGCCGATAACTGTTATATAGCACTGTTAAATGAGGCTGGAGATCGGCTGCATTTCCCATTTTATCTTGACCAATACACTCCAACCCCCAGAGAGCGTGCTTTGCAAAGCGGCTTAACAGAGTATGTGATCCGTTCCGGCGAAGCTAAATTAGTCAGTCAGGCTCAGTTGCTGGACTTGATTAAAACAGGGGTAGTGGACAGGGTCCAATCTAGTCTGGGCCATCATGCGATGTCGACCAGCTGGTTAGGGGCGCCATTGCTGGTGGGTGAACAGGTATTGGGTGTCATAGCACTGCAGTGCTATGACAATACTTACAGTTACAGCGAACAAGAGCTGAATTTATTACGTTTTGTTTCGCAACATATCGCTGTAGCCATTTCGCGCAAACTGACGACTGAACAACAAAAGCAACAGCATGAAGAGTTGGAAAAACGTATCTTCGAACGCACCCGTGAATTACGTCAGACTAACTTGTTCCTGCGCCTGCAAGTGGAAGAGCGGAAAAAAGCCGAAGAGAAACTGTTCCATGAAGCTAATCATGACGCCTTAACAGGTTTGGCAAACCGACAGATGTTTTTAATGCAACTGCGACAGCGTTTCTCTTACCGTAATCGCGAAGCTAATCCACGTTTTGCCCTGCTGTTTATCGATTTAGACCGTTTTAAACTGATCAACGACACTTTGGGCCACCATATAGGTGACTTGTTTTTAATCGAAGTCAGTCAGCGTTTACAGCAAACAGTGCGCGAGCATGATTTGGTGGCCCGGTTAGGTGGTGACGAATTTGTCATTTTATTAGGGCAAATTCAAAGCGATGTTGATGCCGAAGAAGTAGCGGAACGTTTAATTGAGTCTTTGCGCCAGCCGATGATACTCGAAGGCCAGCAAGTTTGTTCAGGAGCCAGTTTAGGCATAGCCTGTTATCAGCCGGAATATCAAAACGCCGATGAGTTATTGCGCGACGCAGATGCAGCTATGTATCAGGCAAAATCTTTTGGTCGCAACAGATTCGTGATTTTTAATGAGTCGATGCGTCAGCAAATGCTGCAGGAGCTCGGACAGGAGCAGGCCTTACAACAGGCAGTGGATCAACAGCAGTTTGCACCTGCTTTCCGGCCTTTATTACAGGCTGAGGCAGAAGTATTAGGCTATAAGGTTTTACTGAACTGGTTACAGGGCGATGCGCAACACAAAGCTGAACTCAGTCGCCAGGCTACGCAGGCTGGTTTAATGCCCGACATTGAATTGGAACTGGTTCGTCAGATTTGCCAAAAAAACGCCAGTGCAGAAATATTCTGTATTACTCTGGGTAGTGGCCACCTGAACAATACGTTGTTGTTTGATAAGCTATGTAATGTATTGCGTCACTCCATATTGCCTTTACATCAGCTTTGTATTGGTTTTAATGAAGCAGATTTGTTGCGTTTAACCTCGACTCAGCTGGCAAACTTGCACCAGTTAAAACGGCTGGGCATTCGTTTGTTGCTGGATCAGTTTGCTGCTGAGGTAGCTGCTTTAGGCTTAGTGGTGCAATACCCCTTTGATTTTGTTGTATTAGATACCGCCTTTAGTCGTAGTTTGCAGCGCAGCGATCAGCGTAAACAGTTGCTACAAGTACTGTTGAGTTTGGCTCAAACCCATAAGTATCGTTTAGTTGCTGCTGTAGCCGAAAATGACGAAAGTCGCTCTTATCTGACTCAATTGGGCTGCTGCTATTTTACAGACAGCAGCCAGGTGAGCGAACCTCAGTCAGGGCTTTTTCAACAGCTGGCGTAATCTGTCAAGATGCGCCAAACCTGTTTCCTGCCTTTGCTGCTCTGTTTTGACGGGCACCGCTTTACTCCATTCCAAATCATCTGCAGGTAATTCGTATAAAAACCGGCTCGGCTCAGGTTTGATGACTTCACCATACTGGCGTCGCTCGCGGGCATAAGTAAAAATCAGTTCACGTTGAGCTCTGGTTATACCGACGTAAGCCAGACGGCGTTCTTCTTCTACATTGTCTTCATCTATGCTGCTTTGGTGGGGCAATAAACCTTCTTCCATACCCACCATAAAGACATAAGGGAATTCCAAACCTTTGGAAGCGTGTAAGGTTAGTAGTTGCACCTGATCGGCTTCGTCTTCCTGTTCCTGACGTTCCATCATGTCGCGTAGGGTCAGTTTAGTGACTACTTCGCTGAGACTCAGCGGCTCTTCATCGTCTTTACCGTCGAGCATTTCACTGATCCAACGATACAGCTCATTAATATTTTTTAATGCCATTTCTGCAGCTTTTGAACTGGCGCTACTCTCAAATAGCCAGGCTTCGTATTGGCTTTGCCGGATCAGGTCTTTGACAGCTTCTTTTGGGTCCGCACGCAGAGCGTTATCTGCCAAATGGTTAATCCAGTTGGCAAAGTTGTGCACAGAGTGCAGGCCTCTGGCCGGCAGACGTTCCGTCAGTTCAGGCTCAAAGCAGGCGGCAAATAAGCTGATATGCTTTTCATTGGCCAGACTGCCAATCTTTTCCAATGTCGCAGCACCTATTTCACGTTTGGGTGTATTGATAATTCGTAAGAAAGCATTGTCATCATCCTGATTCACCAATAAGCGCAGGTAGGCCATGATGTCTTTAATTTCTGCTCTGGAGAAAAACGAGGTGCCGCCTGAAATCTTGTAGGGTATCCGGTTGGTCATCAGCGCTTTTTCAAATACCCTTGCCTGATGGTTGCCGCGATACAACAATGCATATTCTTTGTATTGAGTGCGATTAATAAAGCGGTGAGAAATGATTTCGGCGACCACTTTTTCAGCTTCATCTTCTTCATTGCGGGTGGGTAGCACCCGCAAAGGCACTCCATAACCCAGTTCGCTAAACAGGCGTTTGTCGTATTCGTGTGGGTTATTGGCAATCAGTATATTGGCCGCTTTTAAAATACGCTCAGCTGAGCGGTAGTTTTGTTCCAGCTTAATGACTTTTAAATTCGGAAAATCTTTGCCTAATAACACTAGGTTTTGCGGTTTGGCGCCGCGCCAGGAATAGATCGACTGGTCGTCGTCTCCTACTACAGTAAAACGCTGACGTTCTCCGACCAGCCATTTCACCAGTTCGTACTGACTGGTGTTAGTATCCTGATATTCGTCCACCAGCAGATACTGAATTTTTTGTTGCCATTTTTGCCTCACCTGCTCATTGGAGGCAAACAACAGAGTGGGCACCATAATTAAATCGTCAAAATCCAGGGCATTATAGGCTCTCAGTTGCTGAGCGTACTGCTGGTAGATGTTGGCAAAGCTGATACTTTGCGCGTCTGTTGCTCGAGCAAGGGCTTGTCCCGGTAAAGTTAAATCGTTCTTCCACGAGGATATTTTGCTCTGCAGTGCTTTGAGTAAATCTTTATCTCCCTGCAGCTCAGCTTCTGTCAGTTCTTTCAGTAGCGCCATGCTGTCCTGGTCATCAAACAGGGTAAAGTTCGGTTTGTAACCTATGGCTCGATATTCCTTCTTCAGGATTTCCAGGCCTAAGGTGTGGAAGGTGGAGACAGTTAACCCCCGCAGCAACGGACGTTCTAGCTGATGTTTTATCCGCTCTTTCATCTCGCGGGCTGCTTTATTGGTAAAAGTCACAGCCGCAATATGCTTAGCCGGTACACCACATTGCTGAATTAGGTAGGCGATTTTATTAGTGATCACCCGGGTTTTACCGCTGCCTGCGCCAGCCAGAACCAGGCAGGGCCCACTGATATAGTGCACAGCTTCGTTTTGTTGGGAGTTAAGTTTCATCAGACACCTTTTGCAGAAGGGCCTTAGTTTAACTCAAATTCGTCGTTCTGAGGCGCGTTGATTTCTGTACAAAACGAGCAAGTCTGCTAAATATGCGGCAGAATGGATCCACCCAGAGCTAAAAGACTCGTAGAATAAAATAATCTCAAAGGAGCCAGACCATGATAGATCCAAAAAAAATTGAAGAGATTGCGAAGCAAATTGGCGCCGTAATTCCACCTAAAGTACGCGAGATGGCCGATGATGTGGAAAACAAAGTAAAGCAGGTACTGCAACAAAAGCTTAGTCAGCTGGATTTTGTCTCCCGTGAAGAGTTTGATGTGCAAACGCAGGTGCTGGCGAAAACCCGTGCCAAACTGGATGAGCTTGAGCGCCGGGTGGCAGAACTGTCTGTCAAAGGCGATTCAGCCAACGAAAGCTAAGGAAAACTATGAAGTTAAGTCACGTCTCTGCACTGTTGGCTGGGTTATTCAGCGCTA
>NZ_JAIWOI010000215.1 GCF_020217005.1 Rheinheimera sp.
TGGTGTGCGCTCAGGTTGAGCAAGTCATTCTGGTTGGACAACTGCTGGATGTTCGCACTGGGAACTACCAGAAAAACAAAGCTATTCTGGTTGAAGCAGGTCGTATCAGCGCTATTGTGGATTTAGACCAGGCGCCGGCGACCGTGCCAACTATTGATTTATCCACATATTATGTGTTGCCAGGCCTGATTGATATGCACGTGCATTTAACTTCAGATCCACAAAAACATGGCTACCGTGGTTTAGTCGAAACACCAACCCGAGAAGCTATCTTTGGTGTTAGTGCTGCCAAAGCCACATTAAAAGCTGGTTTTACCACTGTACGTAACTTAGGAGCTGCAGGTTTCGCTGATGTGTCTTTGCGCGATGCTATAGAAGATGGCGAAATTCAAGGCCCAAGGATGCGGGTAGCTGCTAACACTATATGTATAACGGGGGGGCATTGTGACAACAATCTGCTTCCTCATATTTACAATGCCCGCAGTGCTGGTGTGGCGAATGGCCCAGATGAAGTCCGGGCCAAAGTGCGTGAAAACATCAAATATGGCGCTGATGTTATTAAGTTTGCTGCCACAGGCGGAGTGCTGTCAAAAAATACCGATGTAAACGCAAGTCAGTATAACTTTGAAGAAATGAAGGCCTTAATAGACGAAGCGCATGACAGAGGCCGGATAGTGGCGGCGCATGCTCATGGCTTACAAGGCATTAAACGTGCTATTGAAGCTGGTGTTGACTCTATAGAGCACGGTAGCTTTATTGACGATGAAGCCATCAAGCTGGCAAAAAAACATGGCACTTATTTGGTAATGGATGTGTACGTCAGCGACTATATCTTAAGTGAGGGTGAAAAAGCCGGTATTTTGCCCGAGTCTTTAGCCAAAGAAAAAAAGGTGGGTTTGTTACAACGGCAAAACTTCCAAAAAGCTGTAAAGGCTGGCGTGAAGATGGCCTATGGAACAGATGCTGGTGTTTATACACATGGCTTAAATGGCCGCCAGTTTGCCTATATGACGCAGTGGGGCATGACACCTTTACAGGCGATCCAGGCTGCAACTCTGAATGCAGGTACATTATTGAACTGGAAGAATGAGCAAGGACTACAGAATGTTGGTGTGTTGGAAGTTGGGGCTTTTGCTGATTTAATAGCTGTACCTCGGGATCCCCTCAAGGACATCACAGTGCTGGAACAGCCTGCGTTGGTAGTGAAATCAGGGCAACAAGTGTTATAAATCGCTTTCAGTAGCATTAGAATATCTAATGCTACTGTCACACTTTTTCTCGTCTTTCTTACACAGTCTTGTCATAGCATTGCGGAATAATAACGCTCAGTGAAATGACTTAACCTTGGGGAAGACCTATGAAATTTGTTACTGCTGCTGCATTTACTTTTGCTACTTTACTGACGAGCCAGGTTCTGGCTGCATCTGACTACACTTATTCAAATACTGAATACTGTGAGCTTGTCGCACAAAATGCTGCGGAAAACATGCTAAAAGCTTATGCAAAAAAATTAGGTTTTACACCTGCCCGCAGCTCTTGTGCTCAGTTACTTAATCCTTTGACTGCCAGATTGACTCAGGATGCAGAAGCGCAAATTCGTGCATACTCCCGTGGTTCTGCCCGCAAATTACCAGCTTCTTTAATTCAGCAATTAAAAGCTATGCCTGAACAGCAGCGTCGTGAAGCTTTGGTTCAGATCTACGGTTAATTCGTCGCTTTCAGTTGTATGCATACTTGAAAGCTGCGTAAAGTAGCCCAAGATAACGGCTATACCTTTAGTAACTGAAGCTGCAGCTTTGTTGAATGCGTGTTCTCACCCGGTTAGCTAAGACTAGTAGTTAACCGGGGTTAACCCATTTGTCGCCCCTCTGCAACTCTGATTACTTTGGCACTATACCCAGCAAAGCGGAGCATACAATGAGCGAATTTGATTTTGATTTAGACCATCTGGATTTTGATGGCGCAGAGAAAAAAACAGCGCAACAGCAGCTTGCAGCTGATCTGTTAGCGGCGGAACAGGCCGCCATGGCCGATGACGATTCAGATGATTGTGCAGGTGGAGCCTGTAAAATCTGAATCAAGTCGTAACTGAGCTTTACAGTTAAAACATAAGGGTTTGAGTAGGTTACTCAAACCCTTATTTGTTTTTTAGATTGATGCGATAGTTTTATTTTGTTTTTTTAATTGACCCTTAGCCTCTACTCTGTGTTGGCAGGATAGAGCGAACTCTAAAGAGGGTCATAACAATGTTTCAAAAATCAGCCTTAGTCGTAGCTTTAGGTTTGTCTTTAGCTGTGCATGCAAGCACTTTAACCAGAGACAATGGTGCTCCGGTCGGTGACAACCAGAATTCCACAACAGCAGGTGCAAATGGCAGTGTGTTACTGCAGGACGTACACCTGATCCAAAAATTACAACGTTTTGCCCGTGAGCGTATTCCTGAGCGTGTTGTACATGCCCGTGGTACAGGTGCTCATGGCGAATTTGTCGCTACTGATGATTTGTCCGATTTAACCCTGGCTGCGCCTTTTGCCAGCCAAGGGAAAAAGACGCCGGTTTTTGTGCGTTTTTCGACAGTGATTCATGGCAATCACAGCCCTGAAACGCTGCGGGATCCTCGTGGTTTTGCCGTAAAATTTTATTCTGATCAAGGCAACTGGGACCTGGTGGGAAATAACCTGCCGGTGTTTTTTATCCGTGACGCTATTAAGTTCCCGGATATGGTGCATTCCTTAAAACCTTCTCCAATCGACAATATACAGGATCCAAATCGTGTCTTTGATTTTATGTCGCACGAACCGGGTTCGACCCAGATGTTGACATTTGTTTACTCGGACTTAGGTACTCCGGCCAGCTACCGTGAAATGGATGGTTTTGGTGTACACGCCTATAAGTTCGTCAATGACAAGGGACAAGTGCATTACGTCAAATTTCACTGGAAGAGTCAGCAGGGCGTGAAATCTCTGGATGCGGATCAGGTCACTAAAACTCAGGGCATGGACTTTAATCACCTGACCCGGGATCTGTATCAGAACATCAATGCAGGCAATAATCCGAAATGGGATCTGTATGTGCAGGTGCTCACGCCTGATCAATTGGATGACTTCGATTTTAATCCACTGGATGCAACCAAAACCTGGCCCGACGTGAAAGAGCGTAAAGTCGGCACTATGACATTAAACCGCATGCCGGATAACTTTTTTGAAGAAACCGAACAAGCGGCTTTTGCCCCAGCCAATTTGATTCCGGGCATAGAACCATCAGAAGACCGTTTACTGCAGGGGCGTATTTTCTCTTATGCCGATACTCAGCTGTATCGCTTGGGAGTCAATCACAGCCAACTGCCGATTAACAAAGCCAGAGTAACGGTGGATAACCACAATCAGGATGGTGCTATGAATTTTGGCAACAGTAAATCTAATGTCAATTACGAGCCAAGTCGCATCGAGCCAAAAACTGTGATGACAGCTGCCCGTGCTGTGGAAACCCAACTGGATGGCACTGTGATGCAAAAGGCTATCAGCAAACAGGATAACTTCAGTCAGGCTGGAGCTTTGTACCGCAGCTTTACTAAGCAGCAGCAAGCCAATCTGATCCGTAATTTATCCGGTGATTTGGGTGCTGTGAAAGACTCAGTCACCAAACACAAAATGCTGGCTCACTTTTACAAAGCCGACAGCGATTATGGCACTCGTTTAACAAAGGCTGTCAAAGGCGATCTAAAGCAAGTGCAGCAAATCGCTAACTCTCTTTAAGTGTTTACCAGGTGTAGGTTGGTTGGTTTTTCCCTCCATCCGATCGTAGTTTAAAGCCCTGCGAAACTCGTATGCTCTGTCCTGCACCCAGGGTGAGTTTCGCAGGCACCAATTCCCCTGCGTACTTGAAGCCGCAGCTTTGTTGACTAGCGCTCTCGCCCCAGTCACATAGGACAACTATGCTCCTGGGGTCTCGCTCACTTGTCGCCTCGCTGCAACTTCAATTACTTTGGGGAATTCATGACCATGCGTACTTGAAGCCGCAGCTTTGTTGACTAGCGCTCTCGCCCCAGTCACATAGGACAACTATGCTCCTGGGGCCTCGCTCACTTGTCGCCTCGCTGCAACTTCAATTACTTTGGGGAATCCATAACTCTATATTTGAGGTATTTGTCTGATGCGATTACTGTTACTGAGTTTGATGTTGTTAAGCGCTATAGTGCGTTCTGAAGAACAAGCCTCTGATCCGCTGGAACAGCTCACCTCTTACTTTTTTGCTGCAGCCCGAACTGGGGACATTGTGGTAATCAATGAGTTTTTACAGCAGGGATTTCCTGTTGATCACCGAAATAGCCAAAGTTATACCGCTCTGATGGTGGCCACCTATGCAGGTCAGCAGCAAGCTGTTGAATTGCTGCTGCAACAAGGTGCAGATGCCTGCTTACGGGATAAGCGTGGTCACACCGCCATGATGGGCGCTATAGTCAAAGCGGAGTGGACAATAGGAAAAATTCTCTATCCAATTGATTGCAAAGAAAATCAATCAATAGATGCGAAAACACCTGTTACAGATAAAGCAAAAATGACGGTAGCGCAATTTGCTGAAATTTTTGGCCAAAGTGAAAAACTGCAGCAATTGGCAAAAGAAATACAAAGCAAAACACAGGCTCGCCAGAATTAGAGTGCTGCAGTCACTTTAATTTCGACTTTCCACTCTGGGTTAGCTAAACGGGCTTCGACTGTAGCCCGGGCAGGGGCCTGGCCATCTTCAACCCATAGATCCCAGGCTGTATTCATTGCATTGTAATCGGCCATGTCGGCCAGATAAATAATAGCGTCGACAATACGGCTTTTACTGATGCCGACTTCCGCCAGCAGCGCATCAATTTGTGCCAGCACATTAGCTGTTTGTGCTGTGGCGTCCTCCTGAGTGTTTTCAGGCACCATACCGGATAAAAATACCAAACCATTAGCTATCACAGCTTCGCTGTATCTTTTTCCCGGTTGTATACGTTGAATCATCGTTTTTCCTCGTTATAACAAAGTTTTAAAACCTTCACTCTGTCCATCGATCAGGTCATAGGGTGACATGGCCGGGATCTGTTGTTGAATTTGTTGTTCCAACTGGTCCAGAGTCTTCAATTGCTGGCAAATTTGCTGGCCGCGTAGCTGTAGATTTTTACTGTTCTTTTGCATATCAGCCTTTAACTGGCTGCCAAAGCTCTGCATTTTTGCGCGAAAGCTTTGCATTTTTTCCGTTGCCGATCCCGGGCTTTGTAGCACATTTTGTCCCAAGGTCAGCATCATCTGGCCACTGATCCTGGCCACAGCCTGCTGGATGCGTTGCTCAGCTTCTTTGGCTAAGTTTTTATCCGCTGAACGCAGCTGACTTCCATAGACGTAAATGGTATCCCCCTGACGTCGTACTAACTGATTGAGTTGCTGCTCCAGCTGTTCTACTGGCTGCTGCAACTCCGGATTTTCGGCCAGACTTGTGCCTGTTGTCGCTTTGACATTCTGATCCAATACAGATCTGGCCAATTGCAGACTGTCATCCATCAACGCTGCAGCTGCTGTAACCTGAGAGCGAATACCCTGCTGATAAGCCTTTAGGTGCTGCTGTGTATCCGCTGTGTAGCTGCTTTTCTGCTGGGCCAACCATAACTGCCCCTTGCTATCAATACGCCATAACTCCTGTTCACCGCGCTGAATGCTGACGACAGAAGGGCTCACTTTTAAATCATCCTGCAATGTTAAGGCACATTGACCCTGTGCATAGTTGAATCCGCTGAACAACATCAGGGCCCCTGCAAAGTTATACTTCATAACAACCTCAGTAAGGTAAAAAAACCATGCTGCTGACTATGCGCTGAATCACCACTGAATAGTCTTTGGCATCTGACTGAACAGGAGCTTAAGTGTGCTGTTGGTAACGCCTGAACAGCACTGAAATTACTTCTTTGCTTTGCTGCAAACAAAGTTGTAGCTGGCTGCAGAGCCAGGGTTCTAATGTGCCATGCTGCAACAGGTGTTGCTCACTGAGCCTGCAAAGCTGGCTTAGACGCATTAATCCCAACTGTCCCATACTGCCAATAAGACGGTGAAATACTTTAGGATCAGGTGTGACCTCACTGAGTTCTTGTTGCAGTGCCTGAAGTTGCTCCTGCACATTGATGTCCATCGACAGACGTTGTTCGGGCTGTAATGCCAATAAAGCCTGTTGCAGGTAATCGTTTTGATACAAAGGCTTGAGAGGCGGAAGCTGAGCCAGTTGTGCTATCAGAGCCTGCAGTTGTTCCCGTCGCCATGGCTTGAGCAGTAAAGCGCTGATATGAGCAGGTGGCGTATTATCCAAAGACCCACTCACCAGTATAAAACGACTGCTGTCATCCACTTGCTGTCGGAGCTGCAACTGTTGGATCGTTTGCTCAGCGTTAGCATCTTCAAGTTGGCCATCTAAAAACACCCAGGACCAGAGCTGTGCTGGTAATTGCTGAACCTCGTGCAGACTACGGACTGAGGTCACGACAAAACCCATTTGCGTTAAATTTTGTTCCAGGCTGATACGGCATAATTCGTCATCATCCACCACTAAAGCATTATGCTGTTCAGTACTGTGCGACGGGGTCGCTGGTAGCAGAGCCGAAATCTGACATTGCAGGCTGAAACTAACTTCAGTGCCAAGCCCAGGTACAGACTGGATCTCAAGCTCTGAACCCAATTGGCGAAGCAGCTTTTGGCATACCAGCATGCCAAGACCAGGCCCTGCCTGCAAAGCCCGTTGTTGATTTAACCTCTCTCCTCTTAACAGCTGACTGATTTGCAATGCTGTTAAACCTATACCTGTATCACGGACTTTGAATAGCAGTGTCAGAGTGGAGTCCTGTTGCTGCTGTAGTTCTACTCTGACCTCTACTTCACCTTGTTTGGTGTATTTCACTGCATTAGAGATTAAGTTGGTTAACAGTTGGGTCAGTAAATTTTCATCCAGCAGCAGTAAGCCAGGGACATTCGTTGCAACAGAGCTGCTTAGTTTTAATCCCTTGTTACTGGCCAGGGGTTCAAGCAAGCTATGTAAACGTTCTAACAGTTCCGCCAATACTACCTGTTGCGCCATGGGTTGATAGACACCATGATCCAGTCGGCTAGTGGTCAGAATGTTATTGATTATATTGTCCAGCGACCAAACTGAACGACGGGCCAACTGGATTTTTTGCTGACCATCTGGTTGCTTAATTTCAGGTAAGAGTTGCACCAGCACTGCATCTATACCTTGCAGCGGCGTGCGGATTTCATGACCCAAAGTGGCGATAAATTCATTTTTTATCGCAATTTTTTGTTGCGCCATTTCTTGTTGCTTTTGCAGCAGCAGGAAATTACGACGTGACTTGTGGTAAAACAGCGATAACAATAAGGCCAATGCCAGAAAAGCCCCAATTGACAATAACAACAACATATTTTTTTGATGTTGCTGGGTCAGTTGATCCAATTTTCCTTGCTGAGTCGCCTGTTCTAATTCTCTTTCCAGTAAGTTTTTATGCTGTTCGCTGGCGATCACCAAAGCTTGTTTATGGATCCTGTCATCAAATAACTCTTGCTGCAGAGTCAGTGCTTGTTGTGCAGCCTCCAGCGCCTCAGCAGTTTTGTTAGCAAACCGGGCCAGTTCGGCTCTGACTTTCCAGTAGTCCAACTGGTTTTGAGGATCGGCAAAGTGGGCGATTTTTAACCCGAGTTCCTGGTCTAACACTGAGGCTTGTCTGGTCTGATTAAACTCAAGCAAGGCGGACAAATGGCGTAAGCCGAATATTCTTAAGTTTGCCTGATGGTCTGTGGCGTGCAGCAATTGTTTGATCTGCTGGTATTTGTCATTAGCCAGCTCCGGACGATTAAAATGCAAATCCAGCCAAGCCAAACTTTGCAAAGCATCGGCTTGCTCTATCTTATTATCTACCTGTCTGGCGGCCAACAAGGCTGCTTGCAGCTGCTGTTCACTTTCCTGATAGTTGTGCTGGGCGGATAAAGCCCTGGCCAGACTCAAATGGTACTGAGCGGTCAACGCAAGCTCCTGTCGACTTAAGCGCAACTCCAGAGCTTTACGGGCGAAATCTTCGGCATTTTTATCTTGCCGATAAAGTCGGCTCGCTTCTGCCAGCAGATGCAGGAAGTTGGCCTGACGGTTGCTGTCATCCCCGGTCATCGCCAGGTTTAAACCATCACTGGCAATTTGAATAGCCTGGGGGTAGGCATATAAATTCATATAAATGTGGGCTAAGTCATAACGGATGATTTGCAGAGGTACGGCATTATTCGCTGCTACTGCGATTTGCATGGCTTCCAGAGCTTTGGGCAAAGCCTGATCTGGTTGGCCTAAACGATTCAGATTGTCAGCTTGCCTTCGCAAAGCATTAAACAATTGTTTGGTATCATTGTTCATCCGCGCTAAGCGTTCGGTTTCCTGGCTGATCCGGTAGGCGTGCTGATAGTTGCCTTGCAGCATATGGGCGGTAATTTGTTGCAGCAGTATTCTGCTGTAGTCTGCGCTCTCTCTGTCTTTGGTAAGAGCCAACCACTGTGCTGCATAGTTCAGACTCAAGGCCGGGTCTTGTGTCACAAAAACCTCGGTCAGGCGCACTAAAAGCTGCAGCCTTTGCTCTGCCTTTGTGCTTTGCGCGAGTTGTTGCTGTAGCTGCTGTCGCTCGGTTGGGGTGGAAACTTCCACCTGCTGACCATGAGCTATTGCAGGTACAAACAGGAACAGAGCCAGGCATAAAAAAAGTAGCTGAGCGGCCACTATACAACTCCTTGAACAGATTAAACCCATGCTAACAACCCGTTGTATTAAGGGCAAGAAGTCATCTGTCTTTACAGTTATAAATCAAAAAACATTTTTAATAACTAAAAGCTATAAAGCAGAGATAAGGGTTATTTAGGTTTATCCGTTTAGACGGCTAAAATGGCGTCAACTTAGCTTATTCGTGGTGTTTTTATGCTATTTGCCTCTTTAGCTGCTCAGGCCAGTCCTTTGTCTGCTCAACAAATCAAGGATTTACAGTTGCTTGTCAGCCAGTTAAATCCAATTCAGCAAGCCTGGGTCAGTGGCTATCTGGCTGCGGCTGCTCAGCTGTCCGGACAGGCAACTGCGCCTTTGTCACAAAGCAATGAAAGTGCAGTGCTGACTATTTTGTATGGTTCACAAACAGGCAATGCCAAAGCTGTAGCTACTAAGGTCAAAGCTGTGGCTGAGCAGCAAGGCATAGCGGTTAAGCTAACGGACATAGGTAGCTATAAAACCACTTCACTGGCAAAAGAAAAATATTTGCTAATCGTCACTTCAACCTATGGTGAAGGCGAGCCGCCAGAAAGTGCTGTGGCTTTCCACAAGTTTTTATTCAGCAAAAAAGCACCAAAACTGGATGGTCTGAGCTATGCCGTGTTGGGTTTAGGCGATACCAGTTATGAATTTTTCTGTAAAACGGCTATCGACTTTGACGAACAATTGGCCGCTTTAGGCGCTAAGCGTTTGCATGCCCGCGCTGATCTGGATGTAGATTATGCTGCACAAGCGGCCAGCTGGACTGAAACTGCAGTTCAGGCTTTTGCACCAGAGTTAAAACAAGCTGCGGGTTCCGCCCAGGTTATTGCCTGGCCTGGCGCCACGGCCACTGCAGGGCATGACAGTGCCTATAACAAAGAAACTCCTTTTGCCGCAGAGCTGTCGCTGAATCAGAAAATCACAGGCCGTGATTCAACCAAAGATGTGCGCCATATTGAAATCTCTTTGGCCGATTCAGGTCTCACCTATCAGCCTGGTGACTCGCTTGGCGTGTATTTCCTCAATGACCACCAAGCCGTGGACGCTATTCTTACAGCGACAGGCTTAGATGGCGCTACTGAAGTGCAGTTGGCAGGCCAGACGTACAGCTTAAACACAGCGTTAACAGAGCAGTTAGAACTGACTCAGTCTTACCCTAGTTTTGTCGAAAAATACGCTCAGGCGACCGCTAACAGTGAATTGCTGGAGCTGG
>NZ_JAIWOI010000216.1 GCF_020217005.1 Rheinheimera sp.
TAAAAGATAAAGCGGCTTTGCGCCAGTATCTGGAGAACCGCCAAACGCTGGATGTGATTTTACAAAACCCGGCGCCTTTAACGGCCCAGCAACTGGTGGATGCCTTACGTAAACAGCAACCGCGTTTGTACTCTATAGCCTCGTCTCAGGCTGAAGTCGGGGATGAAGTGCATTTAACTGTAGGAGTGGTGCGTTACGAGGCTTTTGGCTGCACGCATTTAGGTGGTGCTTCAGGTTTCCTGGCAGAACGTTTGGAAGAAGGCGCTCCATTAAAAGTATTTGTGGAACACAACGACAACTTCCGTCTGCCGGACCATGAAACCCCGGTTATTATGATAGGCCCTGGTACTGGCATAGCGCCGTTCCGCGCTTTCCTGCAAGAGCGGGATCAGGCTGGTGCTACCGGTCAGAACTGGCTGTTCTTTGGCAACCCGCACTTTACTCAGGACTTTCTGTATCAGGTCGAACTGCAGGATTATTTAAAACGCGGTGTGCTAAGTAAGCTGGATGTGGCCTTTAGCCGCGATCAGGCGCAAAAGGTCTATGTGCAGGACAAACTGCGCTTAAAAGCCGAAGAAATCTGGACCTGGTTGCAGCAGGGTGCTTATCTGTATATCTGCGGTGATGGCAACAAAATGGCCAAAGATGTACATCAGGCTTTGCTCGATATAGCGCTACAACAAGGCGGCCTGAATGCAGAGCAGGCTGAACAGTATTTTGACGATTTACGTCAAGCCAAACGTTATCAGAAGGATGTTTACTAATGACTCAGCCAATTAACCCGGATTTACAGGTGCAAGGCCAGCTGTCTGATAACGAGCGGCTGAAAAAAGACAGCCAGTTATTACGTGGCACTATTACTAAAGATTTAAAAGACGAAATTACTGGTGGCTTTAACGGCGACAACTTTATGTTGATCCGTTTCCACGGTATGTACCAGCAGGACGACCGTGATATCCGCCCTGAACGCGCTCAGCAAAAACTGGAGCCTTTGCATAACGTGATGCTACGGGCCCGTATGCCAGGCGGCATTATCAAACCAGAACAATGGTTAGCAATTGATGAGTTTGCGGCGGATAACACCATTTATGGCAGCATTCGTTTAACCACCCGTCAGACCTTTCAGTTCCATGGTGTGCTCAAGCCGAAAATCAAAGGCATGCACCAAATGCTGAACAGCATAGGCATAGACTCTATCGCCACAGCTGGGGATGTGAACCGTAACGTGTTATGTACTTCTAACCCTGTTGAGTCTGTATTGCATCAGCAAGCTTATGAGTGGGCTGCCAAAATTTCTGAGCATTTGTTGCCAAAAACCAAAGCCTACGCCGAAATCTGGCTGGATGAAGAAAAAGTAGAAACCACTGAAGCCGAACCTATTCTGGGCGAAACCTATTTACCACGTAAGTTTAAAACCACAGTGGTGATACCGCCGCAAAACGATGTGGACGTGCATGCCAACGACTTAAACTTTGTCGCTATTGCCGAAAACGGCCAATTGGTGGGCTTTAACGTACTGGTAGGTGGCGGTCTGGCCATGACCCATGGCGATAAAGGCACTTACCCACGCAAAGCCGAAGACTTTGGTTTTATTGGTCTGGAGCACGTGCTGGCAGTGGCTGAGCATGTGGTGACAGTGCAGCGTGATTATGGCGACAGGGTCAATCGTAAAAATGCCAAAACCAAATACACCATAGACCGCATAGGGGTGGACGTATTTAAAGCCGAAGTGGAAAAACGTGTTGGCGTGAAGTTCCAGCCAAGCCGTGCTTATGAATTCACCGGCCGTGGCGATCGTTTTGGTTGGGTGGAAGGCATAGATGGTAAACATCACTTAACTGTCTTTATCGAAAACGGCCGTATTCTGGATTATCCGGGCAAAACCCTGAAAACTGGCGTGGCTGAAATTGCCCGTATTCACAAAGGCGATTTCCGTATGACGGCGAATCAAAACCTGATTATCGCTGGCGTAGCTGCTGAAGATAAAGCCCGGATTGAAGCTTTAGCCCGTCAACACGGTCTGATCAACGACTCAGTCACAGAGCAGCGTAAAAACTCTATGGCTTGTGTGTCTTTACCTACTTGTCCACTAGCAATGGCCGAAGCAGAACGTTATTTACCTACTTTAGTTACTCATGTGGAAGAGCTGCTCAGCAAACATGGTGTGCCTGATGACCACATTATTTTGCGGGTGGTGGGCTGCCCCAATGGTTGTGGTCGAGCCATGTTGGCTGAAGCAGGCTTAGTGGGCAGAGGACCGGGTAAATACAACCTGTATTTGGGGGGGAATACTCAGGGCACCCGTATTCCGAAACTCTATCTGGACAACGTGGCCGAAGCTGAAATTCTGCAAGCACTGGATGAGCTGATTGGCCGTTGGGTGCTCGAGCGTCAAAGCGGCGAATGTTTTGGTGATTTTGTGATCCGGGTGGGTGTTGTGGCTGAAGTGAAAGTGTCGAAGACCGACTTTCACGCCTGAATTCAGTATTAAGCATGCCCTGATACTGGCTGAAAGCTATCGGGGTAGGAGGGCGGACCATGAGTCAATATAAACAGCTGTTACAGCTGGATACAGAACAACAGCAACAACTGCTGGCTGATGCCAACCAGTTACTATTACCTTTAACACCAGCAGAGCGGGTCAGATGGGCGCTTGAACATTTGCCAGACCAGCAGATCCTGAGTTCCAGCTTTGGTATTCAGTCTGCTGTGATGCTGCATCTGGTTACTTCTGAGCAGCCTGATATTCCGGTGCTGCTTACAGATACAGGTTATCTATTTCCCGAAACTTATCAATTTATTGATCAGATGAAGGACAGGTTAAAACTGAACCTGAAGGTATACCGTGCTCACTTAAGTCCAGCCTGGCAAGAAGCCCGTTTTGGTAAATTGTGGGAAACCGAAGCTGGTATTAAACAATACAACCATATGAACAAAGTAGAACCTTTGCAGCGTGCATTAAAAGAGCTGAATGTGGGGACCTGGTTTAGTGGTTTACGCCGCAGCCAGTCCAGCACCCGCGCTGATAAAGATATTATCGAAATCAGCCGCGGCACAGTCAAAGTGCAGCCTATCATTGAGTGGAGCAATAAAGACGTATTTTATTATCTGCAACAGCACGGCTTGCCTTACCATCCATTGTGGGAGCAAGGTTATGTCTCAGTGGGTGATGTGCATTCGACCCGTAAACTGGAGTTGGGAATGACCGAAGAAGACACCCGTTTTAACGGTTTTGGTCGTGAATGTGGTATCCATCTGGACGGGGACGGCATTTAGTTGTCGTCTGTTTAACGGTTAAACCCTACCCACTACCGTTTTTGTCCCTTAAGTGAATAAAAATAACTTGTAGTTAACATTGTGAATGTATTACATTCCTGCACTTATGTAACCCATTACAGGGTTGAATTATCACTACTTTATTGAGGTCTGATAAAGGGCAAAGGGGACTGGATGTGGGGTGGTTAGGTCGTTATTTGCGGCTCAGAACTCAGGACTTAGGCAATGCCGATAGTGCGTTTTGGCAACAGAGTGTGTTGCGTATTATCATGTTGTCCGGATTATGTCTGGTCTCAATCATTGTATTTCACAGTTCCTGGCAAGCATGGCAACTGGGCGCTTATCAGGTCATAGCTCTTACTTCAGTATTTTATTTCGCTTTAGTTTTTGCATTATTTCTATCCAAACAACACACCAAAAAAAGTGCTGCCGCTCTGCTTTTTATTGTGGTGATGGCAGGTCTTTGCATCCTGCTGTTTAACGAAAATTTTGAAATCGGCAAGTTGGGTATTATTTTTATCTACACTCTGCCTATGCTCAGCCTGATGTTTTTTGGCTTCAGGACTGCTTTGTTTTTTATGTCACTGAACTTCATTCCCTTTTTCTTTCTGCTGCAAAATGAAGCTCCGGGTAATTTGTTTGGTTTGTCCATTACTTTGCCCGCAAGCCACAGTTATTTGCATGGCTTGTTGTTTTTATTTTTTAATTTATGCCTGCCCTTGGCCGCGGCACGTATTTTCAGCACGCTAAAACGCAGCGCAGGCCAACTCAGGGATCTGAATCAGAATCTGGTGCAAAGCCATGATTATTACGAAGAGTTATTTGAACACAATGGGTCCGCCACTGTGTTAGTCAGTGCTTCGGGAGATATCATCAAATCCAATAGTCTGGCTTGTGAGATGTTGGGCCTGGAATCAGGTCAGCACGCTAATTTATTATCTTTACTGAATTTTGTACAAGATAGTCAGCTGCAGGGCCACTGGCTGAAAGGTAAAGTGGAATGTAGTTTAAGAAGCCGTCCTGAATCCAGCCTGGTATTAAAGCATGTGATGTTAACCCGATCCGGCCATCACGTAGTCAGTTTGCAGGAAATCAGCGCTTTGCGGCAGCTGCAACAGCAGTTAAAACAAAGTCAAAAGCTACAAGACAGCTGGCTACACTATGACAGCCTGACCTGCTTACCTAATGTTGCTGGTTTTACGGAACTGGTGAATTACAAACAGGAGCAGTTAGCCACTCATGAGTTTGCGCTGGTGGCTATAGTGCGGTTACGTCACGTCAAGACCCTGAATCAGCAATATGGTTATGAATTTGGTAGTCAGTTGTTACAACATTTTGCCAAAGTAGCGAAGGCAGCTTTACCTTCAGATGCCGTATTAGCAAGGGTTCGCGGGGTCAAGTTTGCACTTTGGCTCAAAGGTGATTTGAATGTGTTGGACCCAAAACAATTGGCGCAGGCGATCGCCAGCCAATTACCAGTTGAATTGACGGTTGGGCCTTATACGGCACGTATGAGCTATCAATTTGGCGTCAGCTTCACCGAACTGCGGGACATTCATAACGCGCAACAGCTGATTGAACAATGTGAATTAGCACTGGAGTTGTCGGATCCAAATCAGGCTGTAGGTTTTTATGATCAGCAGCAGGCACAGCAACTGGAACAGGACTATCAGTTGTTAAATGCTTTTCGTGATGCAATACGGCAAAAGCAACTGGAATTATGGTTACAACCTAAGGTGGACCCCCAAGGTAAGATTCAGAGTTTTGAAGCTTTAAGCCGTTGGTTCGTTGGTGGTCAGGCTATAGCCCCTGACTGCTTTGTATTGATGGCTGAGCGTCACGGCCTGATGACGATGTTTTCACGTTTAGTGCTGCAGCAAAGTGTTGCTATTTTGCAGCAATGGCAACGACAAGATTTGCTTTACCCTATAGCTATTAATCTGGGAGGGCCTGAACTGCTGGATGACAGCTTTTTTGCTGAATTGATGAGTCTAAGCGCCGACCATCCCTGGCTGACTCAATACCTGCAGCTAGAAATCACAGAAACTAATATAGCCGTCCAACAACCGCTGTTGCATAAGCGTTTGAGGGCATTAAACCAGTATGGTTTTAGTATTTCGATAGATGATTTTGGCACAGGGCATTCTTCGTTAAGCCAACTGGTCGATTGTCCGGCAGATACTATTAAAATCGACAGGCGTTTTGTTAGTTGTATTCCACAGGACAGCAGAACTGTACGTATTTTGCATACGACTATTCAATTGGCCAAAGCTTTAAACCTGAACATAGTAGCTGAAGGTGTTGAAAGTGATATTCAACGCCGTTTTCTGCAAAGTCTAGGTTGTCAGCTCATGCAAGGTTATTTATTTGGCAGGCCTGCCCCGGCAGATTATTGGCAAGATCAGTTGTTGCCTAAGTCACCAAAGTTGGAGCTGGGTGCAAAAAAGGCATAAGGACATGCTGTTCAGTTTCTATCCATTTTGCCGGTATAAACTGAAATACAAGGTAGATCAGGGACAGAAGCCATGGTTAATAAATTACTGACATCTATAGTATTATTTGGTTTAGTTGCGTGTTCGGAGTCGCCTGTAGCTGAACCTCCGGTTGCGGCGAAACAACCTGATGAATCAGGAGTCTTCCCTCCTGTTGTCGCCACCAGGCCAAATGAGGCAGAGGTGGTCCATACCCTCACTTTGTGGGTGGCAGCACAAAAGCGGGAATGCATGGCGGTTGGCCCGACTGAATGTCTGCAAATCCGCCAGACACCGGAAGAAGACTGGCAACTGTTTTATGGCGATATTGTTGGGTTTGATTACCAGCCAGGTAAGGTATACCAGATAGAAGTCGGTGAAATTCAAATCGCTGAAGCTCCGATGGATGCACCAGATCGACAGTGGGTGTTGTTGAATATACTCAGTAGCAAGGCGGAATAAAGTTCCGGGCCTGCGCAGCATTCGTAAAGATGAGTGGGCCGCCCATATAACTTTTAGTTAGTGCACTTTTGCTGACTGTTCCACTGTCGTATCACTGCTGCAAATCGGGTATTGTGCAATCAAGCTTTGGCCTTGCAGAGGTATTGTGCCTCACTATTCTTATCGTACTTTTTGTTGAATTGGCATGTTGTACCTTTAAGTACTATTGAACAAACTAATATCAGGTCGTAAGAGAGTGGAGTCACTGTATTCATTTTTGTAAGGGCTAAGCTAAACAGCTCCGACTTGCCCCCATGCCGGATTCAGGGCAAAATCGGGCACTTATTCCTATAACTGTGGCGCGCACCACAGCAGCAACAGAGAGTCCTTATGACATCCGAAGCCTTTCGTCCCTGGCAAAAACTTCTGCAACTTGGCTTAGTGCCGCAAATCATTATTGGCATTTTGTTAGGTGTGCTGGTGGCTGTGGTATCGCCGGAGCTGGCTAAAAACTTGTCTTTGTTAGGTACTATTTTCGTTAAAGCCTTAAAAGCTATTGCCCCTTTATTAGTTTTTGTATTAGTTGCATCTGCCATTGCCAACAAACAAGCATCAGAAGGCAGCAGTATCAAACCTGTGCTGGTACTCTATTTGTTTGGTACCTTTTTAGCCGCTGTGGTCGCAGTATTGCTGAGTTTTATGTTCCCAACGACGCTAGTGCTGACGGCTGTGCCTGAAGCTATTGCGGCGCCAGAAGGCATAACTGAGGTGCTCAAAGCATTGTTACTGCAAGTGGTCGATAACCCTATTAACGCTTTGATTACCGGCAACTATATTGGTGTGTTGGCCTGGGCTGTAGGTCTGGGTCTGGCGCTACAGCATGCCAGCAAAAGTACCAAACTGGTCTTTTTTGATTTGTCACATGGCGTGTCGTCTTTAGTGCGCTTTATCATTCGACTGGCGCCTTTTGGTATTCTGGGTTTAGTTGCAGATACTATTGCTACGACGGGCTTTGCAGCCCTGGCAAGTTATGGTCAGTTGATTTCAGTGTTGCTGAGTGCGATGGCCATAATTGCTTTTATCGTCAACCCGTTATTGGTGTTCGCCAAAACAGGTTCCAACCCTTATCCGTTGGTATTCACCTGCTTACGCGAAAGTGGTGTCACCGCATTTTTTACCCGCAGTTCAGCCGCCAATATTCCGGTTAATTTGCAGTTGTGTGAAAAGCTGAAGTTGGATGAAGAGGTCTACACTGTCTCTATTCCTTTGGGCGCTACCATTAATATGGCAGGTGCCGCTATCACTATCACAGTGCTGACACTGGCGACAGTGCATACTTTGGGTATTGAAGTCGATTTTGCCAGTGCTATTTTATTGAGTCTGCTGGCAGCTGTGTCTGCTTGTGGTGCTTCTGGCGTGGCTGGCGGTTCTTTGCTACTGATCCCGTTGGCATGTAGCTTATTTGGGATTCCCAACGAAGTGGCCATGCAGGTTGTCGCGACCGGGTTTATTATCGGTGTGATCCAGGACAGTGCGGAAACTGCGCTGAATAGTTCAACCGACGTGGTCTTTACCGCAGCGGTTTGCCAAAGCTCGGGTCAGAGCCCTCGGGTCTGACTTACAAGTACAAAACAACTCACTAAAAATGGGGTCAGATCACATTAGTTACGCATAACTAATGTGATCTGACCCCATTTTTGCCCTATTCCTTTTAGTTATAAGAGATCGATATCCATTATTGTAAAAAAGACGTTTAGACGTCTAATATGCAGGCTCAGATGAAAAAGCTTTGATTGAGGTCGCCACTCTAACCAAATCAAAGTGCTGTTTATGTCAAAGTGCTGTTTATTCAGCAGGAGCCCCAAGTGCAGTATTTGCCTATTTTTGCCCAATTGAAAAATCGCCCCGTCTTGCTGGTGGGTGCTGGTCATGTGGCATTGCGCAAGGCTGGTACTTTACTAAAAGCTGGAGCCCGTTTAACAGTAGTAGCCACTTACTTTGCCGATGAATTCATCGAATGGCAGCACCAAGGTAAAGCCACTTTAATTGAAAGCCGTTTTTCACCTGAACATATAGCAGGTCATGTCTTGGTGATAGCAGCCACTGATGATGATGCTGTCAATCAGTCGGTATTTGAGGCTGCTGATGCGCGCAATATTCTGGTCAATACTGTGGATGATCAGCCGAATTGCAGTTTTATTTTTCCTGCCATTATCGACCGTAGCCCAATTCTGATTGCTATTTCCAGTGCTGGCACCGCACCTGTATTGGCGCGGCGTTTGCGCGAAAAACTCGAAGCTATTTTACCTGCGCATTTAGGCCCATTAGCTCAGTTAGTGGGGGCGTTTCGCGACAAGGTAAAACAAAAGATTTCAGGTTTTGCTGGTCGTCGTCAGTTTTGGGAGCGGGTATTTGACTCCTCCATAGTACGTGAAGTGCAGGCCAACAGGCTGGAGGTCGCGCAGCAACAATTAGAAGCTTTATTAGAACGGGAAATCCCGACTCAGGGCGAAGTGTATTTAGTGGGTTCTGGCCCGGGCGATCCTGAACTGCTGACCTTAAAAGCATTACAGCTGATGCAACAAGCTGATGTGGTGGTGTACGACTACTTAGTCTCAGAGCCTATTATGCAACTGGTGCGCCGTGACGCTGAACTCATCTGTGTAGGTAAAAAAGCAGGTGCGCATTCTGTAGCTCAGGAAGAAACAAATAACTTGTTGGTTTCTTTAGCTTTATCAGGTAAAAAAGTATGCAGACTCAAAGGGGGCGATCCTTTTATTTTTGGCCGTGGTGCTGAAGAAATCGAAGTCTTGTTACCGCATCAAATCCCGTTTCAGGTGGTGCCTGGTATCACAGCTGCAGCTGGTTGTGCCGCTTATGCTGGCATAGCTTTAACCCACAGAGATTATGCTCAGGCCGTGCAGTTTGTCACTGGTCATTGCCGTAAAGACGGTGTGGAACCAGACTGGCACAGCTTAAGCCGGCCAAACCAGACGCTGGTGATTTATATGGGCCTGATGAAAGTGGAACATATTCAGCAGCAGTTACTCAGCTCAGGCCGAGCAGCAGATATTCCGGTCGCTGTGATTGAAAATGGCACCAGAGCTGAGCAACGGGTCTTCACAGGACGACTGGATCAATTAGCTGATTTAGTCACCCGGCATCAGGTGCAGTCACCCGCTTTGCTGATTATTGGTGAAGTAGTGGCTTTACAGCAGAAATTACACTGGTTTGGTGACAGACCTGATCAACAGGCTCAACAGCCTTTAACCAACAGAATTTAGCGACTTTAATTTCAGAATTCTTTTTTACAGACTTAATGGGAGCAGACCCTATGGGCCAGCCAGTCAAACCTCTGACACATTTGCAACAACTGGAAGCTGAAAGTATTCAGATTTTCCGCGAAGTAGCGGCCGAATTTGATAACCCTGTGATGTTGTATTCCATAGGGAAAGATTCCTCTGTGCTGCTGCATTTAGCGCGTAAAGCTTTTTATCCTGGCAAAATTCCTTTCCCTTTGTTGCATGTCGATACCCGCTGGAAGTTCCGCGAGATGATTGAATTCCGTGACAAAGTGGCGAAACAATATGGCTTTGATTTGCTGGTGCACATCAATCCGGAAGGCGTAGCTATGGATATGAATCCCTTTACCTACGGCAGCTCCAAACACACTGATGTAATGAAAACGCAGGGCTTAAAACAAGCCTTGGATAAGTACGGCTTTGACGCAGCTTTTGGTGGTGCACGCCGTGATGAAGAAAAATCCCGTGCGAAAGAGCGGGTCTATTCCTTCCGCGACCAACATCACAGAT
>NZ_JAIWOI010000217.1 GCF_020217005.1 Rheinheimera sp.
GGGACCCGAAAAATCAGCGCCCTGAGCTGTGGCATACCTACAACGGTCAGGTCAATAAAGGCGAAAGTATCCGGGTATTCCCGCTGTCAAACTGGACAGAACTGGATATCTGGCAATACATCTATCAGGAAAAAATCGACATAGTGCCGCTGTATTTTGCCGCTGTGCGCCCAGTAGTGGAACGCAACGGTACGCTGATTATGGTGGATGACGAGCGTATGCCGTTGAATCCGGGTGAAGTGCCAGAGCAAAAACTGGTGCGTTTCCGCACTTTAGGCTGTTACCCGCTGACTGGTGCTATCGAATCTTCAGCCGACAGCCTGACAGGCATTATCGAAGAGATGCTGTTGTCGACTTCCAGTGAGCGACAAGGCCGGGTGATTGACCACGATTCCAGTGGTTCTATGGAAAAGAAAAAACGTGAGGGGTATTTCTGATGTCAGTCGCCAATGAATTAGCCCAAGTAGGCATTGAGCAGTATTTAGAGCAGCAGCAACATAAATCGCTGCTGAAGTTTTTAACCTGTGGTTCAGTCGACGACGGTAAAAGTACGCTGATTGGCCGTTTATTGCATGACAGTCAGCAAATTTATGAAGATCAACTGGCCGCTTTGCATAAAGACAGCAAAACCCATGGCACCACAGGGGAGACTATAGATTTAGCTTTGCTGGTCGATGGTTTGCAGGCGGAGCGCGAGCAGGGCATCACCATAGATGTGGCTTACCGGTATTTCTCCACCGACAAACGTAAGTTTATTATTGCCGACACGCCTGGCCATGAGCAGTACACCCGCAATATGGCGACAGGGGCTTCAAACTGTGATCTGGCTATTATTCTGGTGGACGCCCGTTATGGTGTGCAAACCCAGACCCGCCGTCACAGCTTCATCTGTTCATTATTGGGTATTAAGCAGTTTGTCGTTGCCATCAATAAAATGGATTTATTAGGTTTTGACCAGCAGCGGTTTGAGCAAATTAAACAGGATTACCTGCAGTTTGCTGCGCAGTTGAACGTGCCTTCTATCCAGTTTGTGCCGCTGTCAGCGCTGAATGGCGACAACGTGGTACACAGCTCCACGCAAACGCCCTGGTATCAGGACGGTCCTTTACTGAGCTTATTAGAAAAGGCGCCGGTCACAGGTTTTAACTGGCAAGCCGAAGCCCGTTTGCCGGTGCAGTATGTCAGCCGCCCTAACCTGGATTTCCGTGGTTTTGCCGGTACCATCGCCAGCGGCAGTTTTAAAGTTGGTGATGCTATTGTGGCTTTACCTTCAGGCAAAGGTTCTACTATCAAGTCGATCGTCACTTTTGATGGCGAATGGCAGGAAGCTGTTGCGGGTCAGGCGGTAACGCTGACGCTGAAAGACGAAATAGATATCAGCCGTGGCGATGTGATAGTACCTGCGACTCATCATGCCGCAGTATCGAACCGAATTCTGGCCAAAGTGGTCTGGATGCATGAAGAGCCACTGCTGATTGGCAAAAGCTACAACATTAAACTGGCGACGAAAAAGGTCAGCGGCAAAGTTACAGCTATTGCTCACAGCATAGATGTAAATACCTTAGCCGAACATCAGGCCGACAAGCTCGAGCTGAACAGCATAGCGCTGGTTGAGCTGGAGCTGACCGAAGCCGTTGTGTTTGACCCTTATGCACAAAACCGCGATACAGGTGGCTTTATCTTTATCGACCGCATTAGCAACATCACAGTGGGTGCCGGTATGGTCGACAGCGCTTTGGCCAGTGTCAGCAGCAAGGCAGAATTCAGCGAATTTGAGCTGGAACTGAATGCTTTAGTACGTAAACATTTCCCACACTGGCAGGCACTGGATTTAAGCCAGCTGACAAAAGGCTAAGCATGAGTCTGGAGCAGTACGGCGTATTCGCTATTTTGGCAGGGTTGATTGCCCTGTTGACGCTGACCAGGCTGTCGGCGGCCTGGGTGTTCGGCGCAGTGGCCGTACTGACCTATTTAACGGACCTTTTAAACGTCCAGCAGTTTGCCGCCAGCTTTACCGACTCTTCGTTGCTAACGCTGGTGTTGTTATTGCTGGTGTCCATCGCGTTGGAGAAAACCCGCTTAATCAGTTGGGTCGGGCAGCAGCTCAATAATGGTGGCTTAAGAACCGTATTAACCCGATTGTGGGTCTCTACAGCTGTGTTGTCGTCCTTTACGGCTAATACTGCTGTGGTGGCCAGCTTAATAGGTGCTATTAAACGCAGTCAGAAGTTTGCGCCCAGTAAGCTGATGTTGCCTATGGCCTTTGCTGCTACTTTTGGTGGCACCCTGACGCTGATAGGTACGTCCACTAACCTGGTAGTCAACAGCTTTTTAGATAAAGCAGGTTTGCCTTTACTACAGTTTTTTACCACCACAGCGGTAGGGGCTGGCGTGGTGCTGTCAGGCATGCTGATGATGTGGATCATCGCGAATCGTCTGCCCGTGACAGAAAAAACAATAGATGAAGCTGACTTACCTTATTTCCTTGAAGCCCGTATCAGTGCAGATTCCGTACTGATAGGCAAAACCATAGGTGAGGCAGGGCTTCGGCATTTGCGCAAGCTGTTTTTAGCTGAAATAGTACGGGGTGAGCAGAATATCGCTCCTGTCTGTCCTGAAGACCGCTTGCAGCCAGGCGATGTATTGCTGTTTGCCGGTGATATGGAATCTGTCGCTTTGTTGCAGGAAATCCAGGGTTTGACCTTATATGGCCATCACAGTATGAATGGTCAGGCGCTGGTCGAAGCTATTATCAGCCATTCCTCGAGTCTGAATGGTGTGTCATTAAAAGATGCCAAATTCCGTGAAGAGTTTGATGCAGTGGTAGTCGCAGTAAAGCGTGGGCAAGAACGCCTGCAAGGCGGTTTAGGCTCTATAGTGCTGCAAACCGGCGATACTTTATTGCTGGTGCCAGGCAAAACATTTCATCAGAACAGTAAACTAAACAAAGAATTTTTATTAGTCAATGGCGTGGACTCTGCCACCCGTTTATCCTTGCGTCGCAGTTGGGGTGTGTTATCTGCTTTTGTCGCAGTCATTGCTTTGTCGATGACAGGCGAGCTGCCTTTATTAAAGGGCCTGGTGTTATTGCTGATTGGCTTAATGGCGACAGGTATTGTCAGTCTGCAAGAAGTCAGGCGGCGTTTTCCGCTCGATATAGTGTTGATTGTAGGCGGTGCTTTGGTGTTATCGCAGGCAATGGAAAATACCGGTGTATCTGAACTGCTGGGCCAGGGCTTGTTGCAGGTTTTTAGCGGCTATCACTTATTCTGGGCTTTAGCGGCTTTGTATTTTTTCACGCTGATTTTAACTGAGCTGATGTCGAACAACGCTGCTGCAGCTTTGGCTTGTCCTTTGGCTATCAGTCTGGCCAAAGCTTTTGGTATAGACCCTATGCCTTTGATTATGGCGGTGTTATTTGGTGCCAGTGCCAGTTTTATCTCGCCCTGGGGTTATCAAACCAACTTATTGGTTTATACGGTTGGTAACTACAAACTCAGCCAGTATGTCAAAGTAGGTTTGCCTATGGCTTTAGCCTATTCGATAGCCGTACTGGCGTTAATACCCTTGTTTTTCCCTTTTCAGTCCTTGTAAGGAATTTTTATGAGTCAGGTTGTTTGGCAAAACTATCAAATCAGCCGCGCCGATCGTGAGCAACAAAACGGTCATCAGGGCGTTGTATTGTGGTTTACCGGATTAAGTGGCGCAGGAAAATCCACAGTGGCGAATGCCTTAGAACAGGAATTGGTAAAACGTAAAGTGCACAGCTATTTGCTGGACGGCGACAATGTCCGGCATGGCCTCTGTGCTGATTTAGGCTTTAGCGAAGCAGACCGCACTGAAAACATCCGTCGAGTCGGCGCTGTCGCAGGTTTAATGCTTGATGCGGGCCTGGTGGTGCTGAGTGCTTTTATTTCGCCTTACCGTGCCCAGCGGCAGGCGATAAAAAACAGCCTGCCGGACGGCAAGTTTTTAGAGATTTATATCGCCACTTCGTTGGATGTGTGCGAACAGCGGGACGTTAAAGGTCTATACCAAAAAGCCAGAAGAGGTGAGATCAGTCACTTCACTGGTATTTCTGATCCTTATGAAGCCCCAGAGCAACCGGATTTAACTATAGATACAGCGCAACAAAGCCTGGAACAAAGTGTCGAACAGCTAATCGCTTTACTGACGGACAAAGGAGTTCTGAGCTAATGCTAAAACTGACAGAGGACTTATTGCAGCAAGTACGACGTATAGCCGTTGCTGCAGGCGAAGCCATTTTAACTGTGTATCAACGTGATTTTGTTGTGGAACAAAAAGACGATGATTCGCCCTTAACTGAAGCCGATTTGGCCGCGCATCAGCTGATTCTGACAGAACTGACCAAGCTGACTCCCGATGTGCCTGTGTTATCCGAAGAAGCGGCAGATATTCCCTGGTCAGAGCGCCAGCAATGGACTGAATACTGGCTGGTCGACCCTTTAGATGGCACCAAAGAATTTATCAAACGCAATGGCGAGTTCACCGTCAATATCGCCCTTATTCAACAGGGTGAGCCTGTGCTTGGCGTCATTCACGCCCCGGTATTGGATAAAACCTATGCCGCTGCTGAAGGGGTCGGAGCGACCCGGCAACAGCATGGTTTAACCGAAACTATCAGAGTGGCATTAACGCCAGCCGCAGGCGAAGTGGTGAGAGTGGTCGGCAGCCGCAGCCATTATAGTGCGGACATTGAAGACTATTTAAGTCGCTTCCCTAAGCACGAGCTGATAGCGGTTGGCAGCTCACTGAAGTTTTGTTTAGTGGCTGAAGGCAGTGCACATTTGTATCCACGTTTTGGCCCTACTATGCTGTGGGATACAGGCGCTGGTCATGTGATTGCCAAAGTGGCGGGTGCTCATGTGGAATATCAGGGGATAGCTAATCCAGCTTATCACAGAGAAAACCTGAAAAACCCGAATTTTCTGGTTAGCGCCTTATAATTCAGCGGGTTAAACTAAATACTACAAAATAATACTGTCTTGTCTTACCAAAGCAGCCGATAATGTATGTGCCAGTCATCTGAGTCGCGGTGTCGATAGACGGGCGGGTACAAGACCAGCCCCTACAATGTTCACTTTGCTGGATCTGGGTATATAGGCAGTTGAGGTGGGTATGAATCTGTTAAGTCGGTTGCATAAGGCTCCGATCCGGGTATTGCGATTACAACGGCGTAAAAGTATGTCGCGTATTCGCTTTAGCATGATCCGGCTTCGCATGGCCTTGTCGCAGGAAACGGATGAAACCAGACGTATGCTGATTATTTATCAGCGTTCTTTGCAGGGAAAGGCCACACAGGCTGAGATGCGTTTTGCCAATCATCAACTGGTCGATGTATTAAGAGCTACAGGCCTGGGTATCTTTGCTGTTCTGCCTTTTGCCCCTGTAACTATTCCTATCTTAATTAAACTTGGCCGCAAACTGGGTATTGAAGTACTGCCAAGCTCATTTCAGCCCAAGGCAGATAAACAGAAAAAACTGCCGGATTATGAATCTTAGCGGCAGACTTTAACTCTTTGTGCTTTTAAATTTCTTCAGCAACTGATCCTGCTCAAACCACACCACGATAATCAGTGAAATGGCAAAAGGGATCAGCAGATAAAACAAGCGGAACACCAGCAATGCGGCAATGACATCGGCCGGATTCACTTCAGGTAAGGCCAGCAAAAACATTACTTCCAGTACACCCAATCCACCAGGCGCATGAGACAAGAGGGCTGCAGAAAAAGACGCCAAAAAGATCCCTAACACCATAAAATAGCCAGGGTTACTTTGTTCCGGCAGGGCGTAATAAATAATGGCGGCCGCGGCCAACAACTCCAGTGGAGCTACAATTAATTGACGGCATACCAGTGAAAATCGTGGGTATTCCAGCTTTAACTTCCATAGGTTGATACAGCCCCTGTCGGTCAGGCTGCCCCATAAATACAGCGCAACCAGAAATAACATACCAGCACCAAGTAAGAAGGCTATCCATTCTGGTATAGCCTTGTGAAAATGGGCGGGTAAGCTGGGCTCCACCATAAGCGCTATGCCACCCAACAAAATACTGCCAAGGGCAAAAGTAAAAGAGCAAAACGCGACCAGAATACCTACTTCACCTGCTGTTAATCCTTGCGAGCGATAAGCCCGGTAGCGCACTACAGCGCCTGAAAACACCGAAGCACCAAGATTATGCCCTATAGCATAAGCGGTGAAGGAAGCGACAGAAATAAAGGTCCAGGATACTTTTTTACGCAGATGAGATAAGGCCAGCCTGTCGTAACCTGCTAAAGCCACGTACGCAAAGACAGTCGCCAGCGCAGCCATCAGCCAGCCATGCAGAGAAATGGCTTCAAGGCTTAGCACTACATCTTCATAGGAGATGTCTTTTAACTGCTCAAGCAGCACATAAATTGAAAATGCTACAGCGACCAAACCCAGCAGTGGCCAGAAGTAGTCTTTTTTTATCATCATCTCAATCCTTGTCTGGCCACAGTGTTCAATCTGAATGATCAATACGGTGACAACACGACTTGTCTTGTCTGCGTCCGAAAGCTAACTTGCGAAAGAGGCTGCAACGGACTTAATGGTTATAACAACAGGGCTATCTCAGCATCCACAGCAGGCTTTGGCAAGCAAAGCCGTGTTGTTTGGTGGTTAGCTGCTTAAAACTAGAGCAGAATAACTAAAAACCGGCAGCGCGCAGATGAGGCTACCGGTATTTTCCTGGTTTCTTAACTACCTTTAATGGTCATTATGGCTACTATCGCAATCAGCACAGGTGAAACCACCGCGGCCAGTAACCAGTATATTTTCTGCACAGCAGCTGGCACTTCTCCTGCCAGAATAGTTTTAATCTGCGGCCATACCCTCCAGCCAACAAAAGTTGCTGCAAACATACCGCCTAATGGCATCAGTACATTGGACGCCATAAAATCCATTGCATCAAAAGGTGTTTTGCCGAAAATAGTATAACTCTCCATGCCGCCACCAAAGGACAATGCCGCAGGTATGCCTAGTAGGGTGTAATTCACTATGGCCACCAGCACTGTAGCAATTTTACGATCCATGCCATATTCATCGATCAGAAAGGCGACCACAGGTTCCAGAATAGAAATGGACGAAGTGACAGCTGCAAACAGCAACAAACAAAAGAAAATTAATGCCAGTACCTGACCCCCGGCCATCTGGGCAAAAAGCGCTGGCATTGTGATAAAGGTTAAGCCTGGACCAGCTGCAGGGTCTACGTTAAAGGCGAATACAGCAGGTAAAATCATTAAGCCGGCCATCACTGAGGCTAACGTTGCCAGACCCGCTATCCACAAACCAGCGTTCACCACTTTGGTTTCAGGGCTTAAATAAGAGCCGTAAGCGACCATCAGGCCAGCGCCTACAGACAAGGAGAACACAGCTAAACCTAAAGCATCCAGTACCATTTTAATGCTCAATTTGCTCCAGTCCGGCGTAATAAAGTACATCACCCCTTCTATAGCACCAGGCAAGGTCAGACTGCGCCATACCATCACTAACATCAGCACAAAAAGTGCGGGCATCAGAATTTTACAAATACGTTCAATACCAGACTGCACACCTGCAATCACAATGACTGCTGTGATGATCATAAACAGAGCTGTATAAATTAAAGAGGCTGTCGGGTTGGCAATAAAATGAGTAAAAGTATCACTTAACACTTTAGCGTCAGTGGTCAGCACTGTGCCTTGTATGGTTTGCACTATATAAGCTATGGTCCAGCCACCTACTACACAGTAGAAACCGAGAATTAAAAACACCCCAAGCACAGAAAGCCAGCCAGCGACATGCCAGTAGCCTTTGCCCATAGCACGGTAGGCTGAAGTAGCTGATTTCTTAGCGGTACGGCCTATCATCATCTCGGCCAGTAACATCACTACACCAACAGAAAATACGCAGGCCAGATAGACTAATAAGAATACGCCGCCGCCATTGGCACCTGCGACATAAGGGAATTTCCAGATTGCGCCAAGGCCCACTGCAGAGCCTGCTGCCGCTAAAATAAAGCCGATACGCGAACCCCAGCTGCCGCGTGTTGTAGAGTTAGTCATGCTTATCTCTTATTTAGTTATAGTTTTTTTGGACCTGTTTATCTGCGCTGTGCATTTTAATCGACAATTTTCGTCTACAAGCCGCAGAAGTTACACCTTGGTGCAGCAGCAAGATAGAGGAATTCCGAGTCAAAAAGCAACCAAAAATCTGCCGCTGTCATTAATCTCTCGTTAAACTCTGGTTAGTTTAGGTAAAACAATGAACGAATTTGGCAGAAACACCGTTCTATAGTATGGAAGAGCTATCTGACCAGGAGTCACTAATGCGTTTTAAACTAATAATCTGGATTTTCATCATGAGCTGTAGTTTAACCTTTGGCCTCGCCAAAGCCTCGGCCCGCACTAATAGTGTTGAATTTCCTGCTGGCTTACCCTGGGTGAATGTGACAGAGCCTCTGACCATGCAACAACTCAAAGGCAAAGTGGTGTTGTTGGATTTCTGGACTTATGGCTGCGTTAATTGCATTCATGTGATCCCGGATCTACACAAGCTGGAACAGAAGTATGGCGACAAATTGGCGGTGATCTCAGTGCATTCGCCTAAGTTCGACAATGAAAAACAGTTGAGCACTTTAACCTCTATAGTACGGCGTTATGGCATACAACATGCGGTACTGAATGATGTCGATTTTCAGCTCTGGCGCTCCTATGCAGTGAGGGCCTGGCCTACTTTTGTTCTGATAGGTCCGGATGGTAAATATGTTGGCCAAACCTCAGGGGAAGGCCGTTATGATGTATTGGATCAGGCGATAGAGCAGTTACTGGCTGAGTTTAAAGGTGAGCTTAACCTCAAACCTTTGCCGATTAAATTGCTGGACCCTCTGAATACGGCTTTAGCCGCGCCTGGCAGTTTAACTGTCGATCAGCGTTATATTGCCATCAGTGATACTTTGCACCATCAAATTCTGTTGCTGGACCATCAGGGCAAATTAATCAAACGTTTAGGTTCTGGTATTGCAGAATTAAAAGACGGCCATAGCGACAGCAGCGCTTTTTCATCGCCTCAGGGCCTGGTGCTGACGGACAAAGCCCTGTACGTGGCTGATACAGGCAATCACGCTATTCGCCGCATTGATTTAACCAGTTTTCAGGTGACGACTATTGCAGGCAACGGTGAATTGGCGCAGGGCCGTTTAGTGCCTGGTTCTACACCGACTCAGGTTTCCTTGCGTTCACCATGGGATTTAGCGCTGGACAAGTCCACCTTATATATTGCTATGGCAGGGAGTCATCAAATCTGGACTCTGGACTTACTGAGTTCACAACTGAAAGTTTTTGCTGGTACAGGGCAGGAAGCTTTGCTGGATGGTAAACGTACTGATGCAGCCTTTAACCAACCCAGCGGTCTGGCGTTAGCAGGTGGCAAGCTATGGGTCGCTGACGCTGAAGCCAGTGCTGTGCGTGAAATAGACCTAAGCTCAGGCAAAGTCGATACTTTAGTGGGACAGGGGTTATTCGAGTTTGGTTTAAAGGATGGTGGTTTCAAACGCGCTTTGCTGCAACACAATAAAGATGTAGTGGTGCTGGATCAAAATACACTGGCAGTAGCAGACACCTATAATCACAAAATCAGGTTACTGGACTTGGATGAAGAGCAGGTGATGACTCTGAGTTTAGGCACTGAACTGAACGAGCCAGGTGGATTGGCGGTATTTAATGGTGAACTTTATATAGCGGACACCAATAACAACAGGATATTACGCTGGCATTTAAAAGACCAGAAGCTGACTGAAGTGCAGGTGCCTGCTGCAGCAAAACTGGAGTCTGCCCCCTGATCTGGTTACACTGGAAATAGAAAATCCAGGAAACTCAAAATGCGTTTAGATAAGTTTATTTGTGATTGTACCGGTCTGACCCGCAGTCAGGCCGGTAAAGTAATACGGCAAAAACTGGTAACAGTGAACGACGAGCTGGCCAAACAACCTGCCTTGCAACTGAAAGCCTCAGACAAGGTTTGTTTAGATGGTGAAGAACTGCAGTTGATTGGGCTGCGTTACATCATGATGCACAAACCTGCTGGTTATATCTGTTCCACCGAAGACCCGGATCACGACACAGTATTTGCTTTGATGGACGAACCTCTGTTGGAACGTTTACATACAGTAGGGCGTCTGGATTTAGACACGACAGGCATAGTGTTGATCACGGACGATGGTCAGTGGTCACACAAAATCAGTTCACCTAAACATCATTGCGCCAAAACTTACAGAGTCTGGTTGGCCGATCCTGTGCCTGAATCTGCCATAGCCCAGTTTGCTGAAGGTATTATGCTGCGTGGTGAAAAGACCTTAACTAAGCCTGCACAACTGGTGATCCTTGAACCGCATCAGGCTTTGCTGACCATCAGCGAAGGTCGTTACCATCAGGTCAAACGTATGTTTGCGGCTATTGGCAACAAAGTTGAAAAACTGCACCGCGAACAGATTGGTGATTTGCCGTTGGATCCTGATCTGGCTGAAGGCGAGTACCGCTATTTAACTGACGACGAAGTCGCTCTTTTCCGCTAATCTCCTTAAAACGAATAACTAAGGCCAGAGTAAAATTAGATTTTCAATTTAATTTTACTCTGGCCCGAATTGTTTAATTCATCTGCAATTCAGACGACTTGCCTATACTTCCCATCAACACGGCAGCAAAAGCAAATAACGGCATAGTCTGTTACAACTTTTTACCTGATGTATAAACACTTCGCCTTGGTCTGCAGCGTGCTGTCCGTTAAACTAAGCAGGTCTAATCTCATTTGTATTATGGAGTTTTGTATGTCAAAAATGAAAATCGCTGTTGCTGCTTTGGCTATTGGTACTTTGATGTTGTCAGGCTGTTCAGCCACTCATACGGCGATCAGCAAAAGGAATTTGCAAGTTCAGACCAAGATGAGTGACACCATCTTTTTGGATCCTGTTGCAGATGACAAACGCACTGTGTTTGTTCAGGTGCGTAATACCTCAGATAAACAGGGTTTATCGATTGAACCTCAGATCATCGAAGCTGTGCAGGCTAAAGGTTATCGTGTAGTGCGTGACCCTGAACAAGCGAACTTCTTATTACAGGCCAATGTACTTCAGGCTGGCGAAACAGATTTACGTGCCCAAAACGAAGCTTTTGGTAGCGGCTTTGGTGGCGCTTTAGTAGGTGGTGCTATTGGTAACCAATTTGGTAGCGGTAGTGGTCGTGCTGGCGCCACAGTAGCTGGTGCGCTGATAGGTTTAGCGGCTGACGCCATGGTGAAAGATGTTCACTACAGCATTATCACCGACTTACAAATCTCTGAACGTGCGAAAAAAGGCGTGGTTGTGCTGGAAGAAAACAAAGCCAGCTTAAAACAAGGCAACAGTGGCTATAAAAATGTCACGTCCACTGAAGAAACCGAGTGGAAACGTTACCAGACCCGTATTTTGTCCACGGCCAACCAGGTCAATATGGAATACGCCGAAGCTGAGCCTGAGTTAGTAAAAGGGCTGATGCGTTCAATCTCTGGCATCCTTTAACCCGTCGTCCTTGCTGCTGCAGCGGCGTTGACTTCCGCTTCTCGCCCCAGTCACATAGGCAACTATGCTCCTGGGGTCTCTAAGCCTCGTCGCCTTGCTGCAACAGCTGTAAGGATGGCATTTTAGCGTAATTTATCCATTTCCCAGTGGCCGCTGTGTTGTTGTCTTCGGCGGCCATTTTTTATTCGCGCCATCCCTGGCGCTCCCCCTTCGGGCCATCGTCGCTGCGCTTTGATGTTAAAAATTGCTCCGGGCAATTTTTTATTCGCTGCCATCCCTGG
>NZ_JAIWOI010000211.1 GCF_020217005.1 Rheinheimera sp.
CCGCGGTGAAGCGGGCTTTGAGTTAAATCAGCCTGATAGTGACTGCGATATTGCCGCGCGTGGCTTTAGAGTATGGGCAGATTTGATGTGCCTTGTCAGTCAGCTGTTGTGCATGCTCTGGCTCCAGACCCGGCAAACTGACATTTAGTCGCGCTTGTAAAAAGTAGGCGTTGTCGGTCAGGCCTAAATCAATTTCAGCATCTACAGCTGTCTCTTTAGGCAGCGTCAGATTGAGTTCGGCTGCAGCTTTCCCCATGGCACCAATAAAACAGGCGGACCAGCCAGCGGCCAGTAATTGCTCTGGATTCGTGCCAGGCCCTGCAGAACCTGGTACCGACAATTTAATATCTAACCGACCATCAGAGCTTTGGGATTCACCAGTGCGACCACCAGTGGTGTGGGTTTTACCTGTGTAAACAACTTTTTCAATGCTAGCGATCATCATTTTTTCCTTTCAGGAGGTTGATAGTTTGCCATCAAAGGCGTGGTCGGGTTGTGACAGCCCGATAAGAGTTAGTTTTTCATTTGAATGTGCCGCGGATATGTCCTGATCTGGCTCAGGTGTAATGTTTTGTAGCTGGCAGCCTTACAGATACAGAGTGATACAAATCCAGTGGTTCTCCGATACGTTGAGGATACAAGCCTGGGGCTTAATAGCTCTACCCGAACAAGCAGACTTTGTTTGGCAACACGCCATCATGGCATCAGCACGCGGACATGCCGCGTTAGATATCTGGAGAAACAATATGTCTCGTAATCAATCGTTAAAAACAACAGGCTTAGGATTTATGACCGTAGCGTTAGTCGGTGGTTTAAACCTGAGCTCAGCGGCCTTTGCTATGGACTCTTTACCTCAAGGTTACCAACTGACGACTTTGGTAAAAGTAGGTGAAGGTAAATGTGGTGAAGGTAAATGCGGTGCAGCAGAAAGCAGCACCAAAGTAGCAGCGACTGAAGGCAAGTGTGGCGAAGGTAAATGTGGTGATGCCTCTTTTGCCACTACGGATACAGACGATGACAATTTGGTTTCGCGCAAAGAGTTTCTGGCTGTGGCGCCAACCCGTGCTGAAGTCTTTAACGAAATTGATACAAACCGCGATGGTTTTTTGTCTGAAGCAGAGACCTATCAATACATGAAAAGTGTTTATGAATCCAATGGCAAAGACTTACCACAAGAGCTGTTTACCCGCCTGAGTCAGGCGAAGTAATACAGGTTGTTTTAACTAAGCTAACCCCCGCCATGCTTTTTGCTGGCGGGGGCTTTTTTATTGGAGGAGAAAGCTGATGATCACACAGACTACTTTACAAGGTGCTGGCCTGGGTTTACGCCGTGCTTTATTGCCTGAATTACTGAGCATGGATAGCCATGTAGTTGATTTTCTTGAATGTGCACCTGAGAACTGGATAGATGTGGGCGGTGCTTATGGTCAGCAACTGATGAGTCTGGCGGAGCGTTTTCCACTGAGCTGTCATGGCTTGTCTTTGTCGTTAGGAGGCCCTGCGCCACTGGATATGCAGTTACTACAGCGCAGCCGTGCTTTTCTGGATCGCTTTCAGGTGCCTCTGTTCAGTGAGCACCTGAGCTATTGCTCTGATGAAGGCCACTTATACGATTTATTGCCTCTGCCCTTTACGGACGAAGCTGTGTTGCATCTGGCTGCACGTATCCGTCAGGTGCAGGATGTGCTTGGGCGACGTATTGCGGTGGAGAATATCTCCTATTACGCCGCGCCTTTTCAGGCCTTGGCTGAAATTGAGTTTTTAAAAGCGGTGATCAGTGAAGCCGATTGTGATTTGCTGCTTGATATCAATAATTTATATGTGAACTCCATCAACCATAATTATGACGCTAAGGCCTATCTGGCGGCTATTCCGGCTGAGCGGGTGGTCTGTATGCATGTGGCCGGTCACTATGACGAAGCTGTGGATTTGAAAATAGACACTCATGGCGCGCCGGTAAAAGCCGACGTCTGGAGTTTATTGCGTCTGGCTTATCAGCGTTTTGGCGCTGTACCCACCTTATTGGAGCGGGATTTTAACTTTCCGCCTTTGTCGGACTTAGTGATGGAAGTATCACAGATACGTCAGTTGCAACAGCAGGGAGTCCGCCATGGATAGGACCTTAGAGCAGCAATTACTTAGTCTGGCACATTATGTGCGCAACCCTGCAGGTTGTGCACCTCCACCAGGGATCGAAGCCCGGCGTCTGGCGATTTACCGTCGTTTGTTTTATGGCAATATCGAAGCCATGTTGGCTTCAGGCTTTCCGGTACTTTCTGCCAGCCTTGGTTCTGCCGACTGGCATAGGCTGGTGCAGGATTTTTATGCCAGTTACCGCTGTCAGACGCCCTTATTCACCGAACTTGCCTCTGAGTTTGCGTTTTATCTGCAGCAAGGCGTGGCAGAATCTTTGAAACTACCGCTGTGGCTGGCAGAGCTTGCGCATTATGAGCAGGTTGAGACTGTGTTGTTGCTTAGTCATGCACAACCGCCTGTCGTTCCTGCAGTGACTGAGCTGCTGGATACTGTGCTTGTGCTCTCTGAATTGGCTTGGCCTTTAGCCTACCAATGGCCCGTCTGTGATATAGGACCTGCTCATCTGCCAAAGCAGCCCTTGTCAGAGCCAACCTTATTACTGGCGCAGCGCAAAGCCGACCATCAAGTGCACTTCTCCCGCCTGGCTCCTCTGGCTTATGCTTTGCTGGTCTCAGTGCAACAACAGCAGTGGACAGGGCGGCAGCATCTGACCGCATTGGCTGATAGCATGGAGGTGACGTTGGACGCTGTTTTACCTGCAGGCAAAGCGCTGCTGGAACAGCTACATCTGCAGGCAGTTATTTCGGGCTAGGCACTGAAGCATAAAAAAGGGCTGAAGATAATTTCAGCCCTGCTGCCACCTGTAGTACAACATGAATTCAGTATCAGCTGCGTTTACGCAGCAAAGCATCCAGGCTCAACTGGCCTGCGCCTTTAAGCAGCAGCAAAAATAACCCCAGCATATAAATCAAAGGTAACTTGTAATTGCCATAACCTTTATCACTGATGGAATAGCCCATAGCCAACTCTGATAAAGTGGACCATTCTGCGGGCCAGTGCACCGCAGCGGTCGCCACTAAGGTCAGTAGCATAAGCACGAGGCTGGCCAGACGGGTACCCAGACCCAGCAGTAGCAAAACCGGGGCTATTAACTCCACCCACATCGACAGCTGCCAGTTCAGGTTGACCGGTAACAGATTAAAGGGCAGCGGAAAATTCGACTGGATTTGCCCAAACCAGTTCTCTCCGTGCCATTTCTTCAGACCTGCTTCAAAAAACTCCCAGGCCAGAAACAAGCGCAGTGGGACATCAGCCAGCCAAAGACCGGCCGTATTCAAAGATGCAGATAAGGTTTTTGTCAGGGACTTCACAGAATCATTCATCGCACGGCCCCACTCTTTACCGATTTGCGGCTATGCACTGCTACTTTTGCTGTGAGCTTTAACACAATGGCCGACACCATGATGCTAAAACCAATCAGATACCAGGGGTGCATCGGAATACGTTTGTAAAAGGACAGGCAGAAAATAGCGGCTATCACCCAGGTACCGGCTGAGTGCAACAGTTTCCAGATGTTGAAACCCAGCAGACGAACCATCACAGGAAAGGAGGTGATCGTCAGCAACAAAATAAACAGATAACCCACAGAACCGGGGATATTGGCGGTTGCGGTGCGGCCATTCCAGAAGGTTTCAGGAAACATAGTGGCGTAAATCATGATCAGAATACCGTGCACCAGATGCGAAAACGCAAAGGACAAGCCGAGAAAGCGCCTTTCCCTAAGTAGCGCTTTGGTGCCCTGGTTTGGCAACAGAATCACCAGCGAAGAGGCTAAAAAGGTCAGCAGGAATAATGTAAAGGAGGTGCGGGCTGTGACACGAATAGCGCTGCGTAAGGCATCCACTAATTCGGTATGCCACAGCATGGTACTGGTCGCGAACAGCAACACAGCTAACGACAGCAGCGCAAATAAAGTCCAGCCACGCAGGCCGGACCCGGAGTTGGTATAAGTCATGGACAGGATCCTTCAGATTAAGCGCGCCATGCGGGATGCAGTCGCTGCTTCGCTGTCCATTCTCTGTGTTTGCTGTATCCCCAATATGTCGGCGATCAGGCCTTTTGTATCTCTATGTATCCGGTATTGTTACATCAGCGGGGCAATTCGACAGTAACACATAAGCCGCCTTCAACACGGTTTTGTAGCCTCAGGTGGCCGCCTAGCGCATGGCTGAGTTGTTGTGCTATAGCCAGCCCTAAACCTGTGCCCCCAGTCTCCCGATTGCGTGAGCTTTCGACCCGATAAAAAGGCTGCAGCACTTGCTCCAGTTCTGCTTCTGGTATACCAGGCCCCTGATCCAGTACCTGCAGTTGGATGCCAGATCCCATGTTTTGTACGGTTAATTCGGCACTGCCACCAAATTTCAGCGCATTATCTGTCAGGTTGGTCAGGATACGGCGCAGCGCATGAGGTCTGGTATTGATCACCGCGGCCGCACTGCCTGTGAGACTGACGGCCTGGCCGCTGTCCTGGTAATCACAAACTAAACTATCGAGAAAGGCATCCAGGTCGATACGACATTCTGGCTCTGCGGCACTGTCCATGCTGCGGGCGTAAGCCACGCCTTCTCTGACCAAATGCTGCATTTCGCTTAAATCACTCCACAACTTGTCTTTTTCCAACGAGCCATCCATTTGCTCCACCCGCAGTTTCATTCGGGTGATAGGGGTTTGCAAATCATGTGAAATAGCGGCCAGTAGTTGCATCCGCTCTTTCAGAAAAGCGGCAATACGGCTTTGCAGCGTATTAAAAGCACGGGCGGCGTACACCACCTCGCTGGGGCCTTGTTCATCCAGCTCCGGGCTGGGCGCATCCGGGTCCAGTTGATCCACAGCCTGTGCCAAGCGGGTTAAAGGCCGAATGGCCATATGCACCGCCAGCCAGGTACAGCCCAATAAAACCAGCAGTTGCAGAATAAGTACTATAGGTAACCACTGAGCTATAGGTATAGCGCCTGGTGTAACATCCAGTGTCAGTCGCTTGCCGTCGCTTAAAGTCATATGCACCTGAAAATGAGGTCGTGATCCGGGCATAGTCTGAAACACGGGTTCGAATCGTTTGGCGACTGACTGCGCAATAGTCAGAGCGGCCGCATGGGGCTGCTTCATATCCATCGGCTCGCCAAGGATGGGCTGGTCCAGCAGATACCTATAGTTGCGTCGTTCCACTAAAGACAACCAGCCCGCTCTTTCTTCAGCTGGTAACCTGTCCAGTAAGGCCACTGCTGTACTGACATCTGTGGATAAATTATTCAGCATCACGTTGCGGCCTGTCTGGTAGCGCTCATAAAACTGCGAGCTGAAGGACAAACCATAAGCCAATATCAGGCCTACTAATAAAATAAAGGCCAGGCGGGCGGCCAGACTTTGAGGCAAACGCAGCGGCTTCATGCTCAGGTGTCCGGTTCAAGCAGTTGCAGTGGTAAGGTAAAGACATAACCTTCGTTGCGCACTGTTTTGATGCAGGCCGCTTCGCGGGCATCATCACGCAGGCGCTGGCGTAAACGACTCACCAGCAAATCGATGGAGCGGTCAAAAATATCGGCTTCACGGCCTTGAGTCAGATTGAGTAATTGCTCACGGCTCAACACTCGTTGCGGATGATCCAGAAAGACCCGAAGCAATCTGTATTCGGCGCCACTTAAAGACACCACTGTGCCTGTATTATCCAGCAAATGCCGGGCACTGGTGTCGAGCCGCCAGTCGCCAAAGCCTATTAAACGGCTGCTTTCAGTGATCTGCAGGTTAGGTGGCAACATTCTGGTGCGTCGCAGTACTGCATTGATCCGTGCCAGTAACTCTCGGGCAGAAAAAGGTTTAGTCAGGTAATCGTCAGCGCCCATTTCCAACCCTACTATACGGTCGGTTTCGTCGCTGCGGGCCGTCAATAACACAACAGGAATGGCTTTATGTTTGCTGACGCGCAGTTCACGGCATAAGCGCAGGCCATCATCTCCCGGCATCATAATATCCAGTACAATTAAATCGACCGTATTGGCTTCGAGGAAAGAACGCATTTGCCGGCCATCAGCAGCCAGACTGACCCTCATGCCATTTTTAGTCAGGTAGTTGCCTACCAGTTCACGGATTTCTCTGTCGTCGTCGACAACCAGAATATGTTCACCCTGTTCCATGACTACCCTTAGTATCTGAGATCGCCTTAGTCTATCTGAAGCATCCTGAGTTCTCTAGGATGAGCTGAATCAGGATTTCGGCTCTCATGTCGTCAATAGCACTCAGCACTGCATCAGATAGAAGTCAGAGCTGTGATGAAAGCTGAGGCTCACGCAGGCTGTAGCCGGAAAGGCGCTGCTTTAATTGCCCGGATAAGCACAGTGCTTTATGGTAACAGCAGAAGCAGATAAAAATGATGGATAAAAGATGCTAAACGCCGTTGCTAAACCCCTGGTGAAACTGGTCGAGCGTTACCTGCCTGACCCTTATATTTTTGTGTTGTTATTGAGCTTGTTGGTGTTTGTTGCTGCCATCCTGTTTGAACAACAAAGTCCTTTGGCTGTGGCGCAGCAATGGGGCGATGGATTTTGGGGCTTGCTGAGTTTTTCGATGCAAATGCTGTTGGTGCTGGTAACAGGTTTTATGCTGGCAAGCACTCCTTTCGTCAGCTCTTTGCTGGACAGGCTGGCGCTGCTGGCCAAAACTGCGGGTCAGGCCATAGTGCTGGTGACGCTGGTGTCTTTAGCCGCCAGCTGGCTGAACTGGGGTTTTGGTTTAGTCGTTGGGGCTTTGTTTGCTAAAGCTTTAGCGCGGCGGATCCAGGTCGATTACCCCTTACTAATCGCCAGTGCTTATTCAGGTTTTGTTATCTGGCATGGAGGCTTGTCGGGTTCAGTGCCTTTAACTATTGCCACGTCCGGCCATTTTTCCGAAGCTCAGATAGGCATTATTCCAACATCCGACACTATTTTTTCCTCGTTTAATCTGCTGCTGGTGGTGGCTTTATGTCTTGTGGTGCCGCTGTTGAATTACCTGATGCGACCTAAAACTGAAGATGCGGTTTATATAGACCCGGCTAAGTTAACCCCTGAAACTCTGCCCGATTTAACCACAGCACGACCTGCCGATAAGCTGGAAAACAGTTTTGTGATCACAGCTTTAATCGTCGTGGCCGCAGCGGCTTATTTGCTGCAGTATTTTGCTAAAGCCGGTGGGCTGAATCTGAATATAGTGAACTTTCTGTTTTTGTTTCTGGCGATTTTACTGCATGGTACACCAAGGCGTTTATTGCATAGCCTGCAGCAGGCCATTCAGGGCGGGGCTGGCATTATTATTCAGTTTCCGTTTTATGCCGGCATTATGGCGGTGATGATGCAGTCGGGTTTAGCTCAGTCTTTATCGCAGTGGTTTGTCAGCTTTGCTACGGCCGACAGTCTGGCGTTCTGGACTTTTATCAGCGCTGGTCTGGTGAATATTTTTATCCCTTCCGGCGGTGGTCAATGGGCGGTGCAGGCTCCAGTGATGATACCCGCAGCTTTGGAATTAGGGGCTGAAGTCAATCGTATTGCCATGGCTGTGGCCTGGGGCGACGCCTGGACTAACTTAATCCAGCCGTTTTGGGCTTTACCTGTGTTGGCAATAGCAGGCCTTAAAGCCAAAGATATTATGGGCTATTGCCTGCTGCAATTGCTGGTGACAGGGGGGATCATCAGTCTGGTGCTGAGTTTTGTCTGATTCAGCCTGAAGTGGCAGACAAAAAAGACGCTATGGTGAATCGTCCTGACAGGGGATTCAGGTCGTATTGGTAGTCAGGCCCTATATCGCCTGAGTGTAACGAAGAACAGCGGTACAACACCAGTCGGTTAAAACGGGCAGGCACAGTGGCTATCACTTCAAACAGGGGGGTGTCGCCGCAAATATAACCGCTGGGCTGCCCATGCTTTTGAACATCGGCCTGCAGTGCGTGCTGGTAATGGTTTTGGCGCTCTGGAGTAATGGCTTCATAACCTGTACTGCGGTGACGGTAAAAACTGGTGCCGCCATGCTGTTCACCACATAAATAATAAATGGCTGCCAGTTGGTCCGGGCAGGGCCGGTCAAAATGCGGAATAGATTGCAACAGCGACAATTCGGCTGCCGGGGTACAAACCAGAGAAAAGTAGCTCTGAACCTGCTGGAGCTGATCTGGTGTCAGGCCAAAACAGTCCCGAATGGGCTGGGCTAACTGTTGCAGCAGAAACGCAGAAAAAGCCGCTGGCGCCGCAGAACGCAAGCCCGGATAAAGGCCAGCAGCCTGCCGCACGTCCCCTTGTTGTAAGGCGTAGCGGATCAGTCGCTCGGGCTGAGGAATAAAATCATCCACCACCAGCAGCGGCTGTTGCTGCTGGCCTATCCGGCTAAATTGCATCACAGCTGGTTTCATCAGTAGATTTTTCCGGCTTTGCAATGCTGGTCGATAAAGCTTTGGTGCGATGGCATATAGTCGACAGATTTGCGGATCACGCTGCGAATACCTTCCAGTCGTTTTTCCAGTTCAGCTTCAGGAAACAGGTCCACCATAGGGTGGTAGGCTTTGGGTGTGATGCCCTGACCCAACATAACTTCAAACCAGCTCAGATCGCTGAACATTTCATTGTTAAAGCGGAAGATACGGCCACTGGCCTTAAATTGTTGGATTTTCTGGTTTAGCTCTTCCGGCACTGACATAGTGCGGCAATAGTTCCAGAACTCCGAATCATTCCGCTCTGTGGCATGGTAATGCAGGATCAGAAAATCCCGGATCTTGTCATAGTCAAAATGCATCTGGCGGTTGAATTCGTCTATGTCACTTTGGGCAAAGTTGCGATCAGGGAAAAAACTAAACAGCTTGGAAATAGTGGCTTGTACCAGATGCAAACTGGTGGACTCCAGCGGTTCCATAAAACCACCCGCCAGCCCGACAGCCAGACAGTTTTTATTCCAGAATTTTTTGCGTTTACCTGTGACAAAGCGGATAGGTCTGGGTTCGGCCAAAGCTTCCCCATCCAGATTTTTCAGCAAAATAGCGGTTGCTTCGTCTTCCGACATAAAACGGCTGCAAAAGACATGGCCATTGCCGACTCTGTGTTGCAACGGAATGCGCCATTGCCAGCCAGCAGGCTGGGCTGTGGCTCTGGTAAAAGGCCAGGGTTCAGACGTGCTGGCACTGGGCACAGCTATGGCTCTGTCGCAGGGCAGCCAGTGACTCCAGTCTTCGTAGCCGGTTTTTAAGGTTTGCTCAATCAGCAGGCCACGAAAACCTGAGCAGTCGATAAAAAAGTCCGCTTCATGTTCAGTGCCATCGGCCAGGCGCAAAGAGTGGATAAACCCATTGTCCAGTTGTTTGACCTCAACCACTTCACCTTCAGTGCGTTGCACGCCCCATTGTTCGGCTAACTCCCGTAAATACCTGGCAAAAAGCCCGGCGTCAAAATGAAAGGCATAAGCGATATTCGACAGCGGCGAGTTACCTGCATCCATGGACCGCATAAAACGTTGTTCAAGGCAGGCCAGCGAACTAAGGGTGTATTCATCCAGCGGCGCCGCTTTACCCAAGGAGCGCATTTTTAACCAGTAGTGATAAAACTGCAGTCCTTCCATATTTTTGCCGACTTCACCAAAAGCATGGAAATAACTGCTGCCTGGTTTTTGCCAATCCACAAACTGAATACCCAGTTTAAAGGTGGCCTGAGTACGGCGCATAAAGTCATTTTCGTCCAGGCCAATCAAATCGTTATACAACATGATTTGCGGAATAGTAGCTTCGCCTACACCTACAGTGCCTATCTGTTCGGATTCTATGACCTGAATTTGGCAGTACTGATTTTTTAATACTTTCCCTAAAGCCGCAGCTGTCATCCAGCCGGCAGAGCCTCCACCTAATACGATGATTTTTCTTATTTTTTCTATCATAACAACCTCAATGTGAAAGCTG
>NZ_JAIWOI010000371.1 GCF_020217005.1 Rheinheimera sp.
TCACCGCCAGGGTGAAACAGGGAATTCGGGACGCAAACAGTTTTGCGTCACGCCTGTTTCACGCCTTGAGCTCTGCGAAAGGCCGGACAAGACGACCTGCAGCCACCTGACCGCTCAAATTCAGAACCAATCTAGCTCAAACATTCTGCAATACCTTTGGTAATTGCACCCCTACCTAACATCCTCAACCCCCCTATTTGTCACTTTGACCCTGAACACCTGTTGTGAAGCCTGTTGTTTGTTTGGATCAAACATCAAAGGAAAATCATAAACAGCTCTTTGTTGTCTTAATTTATCTAATAAACATTGTCGCTTCACAGGTAAGGCACATAATTTAAGGGCCTGACTTAATAACGTACCAACGGTAAAACCCTCTAATCCAACATCAGATAGAGGATCTGTTGCTTGTTGGATCATTAATCTTTGATATTCCCGCACTAATTGCCATTTTGTATCCGTTGGCTTAGGTACCACCATAGTCGCCATAACTCTATCTTCTTTTTCAAGCAAGGCACTAAGTTGCTGCAGACCAGCAAATGACACTGTGGCATATTGAGGATTATAGCCCTGACGACGACCATAACTAATAGCTTCAGCCAGAGGTTTATAGGTACCAACCATAAATACCACTTCGGCGCGCGCTTTGATCAAGTCTGAAACTCCAGCTTCTATTGCTGTACTGTTGCGCTGGAAACGCGCTGTGACCACAGGTGTTATACCTTTCAAATGAAGAGCCTTGAGGTAACCTTGTTCAACAGAAGCGCCAAATTCATCTGCTTGCAGCAATAAACCTACTTTGGTCTCAGGATTATGTATCAGATAATCCACCTGACTTTGAGTTTCTTCTTCATAACCTGCTCTGAAGTTAAAGATAAAAAGGTGCTCAGCCTTGCGCAATAATGGGGCTCCGGTAAAAGGTGCAATATAAGGAATTTGGTAATGCTGTAGCAAAGGCAAGATGGCGGATGATGTTGGAGTGCCTACATAAGCGAATAAAGCCAATACTTTGTTTTCTCTTATAAATTGTCTTGTATTGACTACGGTGAGTGCTGGTTCATACTGATCATCTTTAACCAGCAAACTTAGTTTTACCCCCTGAACTCCTCCCTCTTTATTCAGTTGTCTAATCGCGAGTTCTACGCCATTTTTATAACTTTGACCTATACCTGCAGCGCTACCAGTTAATGGCAGCGACATACCTATTTGTATATTTTGTGGTTTGGCAGATAAAGCAGCCGCGTAGACTAAAAGCAGCATTAAACTTAGATGCGATATGCTCAGTCTTGGCATAACTTGGTACTCTTACAGCGTTACTACCAAGGAGTTTAGTTGAAAATGCGCGACTAAACCTTGTTCTGGCTCATAAATGCAGCAGCTTGCAAAGCTGCGGAAGTTTTTGTTTCGCCTGAGGTTGTGCAATCTGCTGCCAGTCCTGTTTTTGCCACAGCCTTTGTACTAAAAATTGGGCTGTCTGAGGTTCCACTTTGGCGTAATTCAGATTAAACCAACACAACAGATGGGTTTCTATCAGATCAAAAGGACGCAAGCCTGCCTGAAATAACTGCAGTTCTGCGACTTGCTGTGCATGAATGTCTATCGAAGGAGGTTGCGCCCACAGTAGCGCTAAAGCCGGATCCAAACCGCGCTGTTTATCAGCAAGTTGCCAATAAAGCTGTCTGGAAAACTGCTGTTGCAAAGCATTGAACTGCTCACCATAAAGCATCAAAACTGAGGCTTCATTGCTGGCTTGCTCATGGCGCTGGCTGAGTTTGACCGGACTAAAGCCTGCGTTTTGCCAGAATTTTGCTAAAGCCAAAGTAGCGCCAAAACTGGTGCCAATCAGATAGTCTTTATTAAGCAACTGCTGCAGAACAAAGTCCAATAATTGGCTACCAAGGCCCTGAGATTGCAGCAATGGGTGCACTACAATACGCTGAATTCTGGCCATTTTTTGCGTAACTAATTCAGGTTGCAGGCAATGAAAAGCTAAGCTTTGAGCTAATAAATGCCCCTGCACGCGGCGTTTACCATGGGCTACCGCACTGGCAAGTTCCGCATCCAGCTCTCCTTCGAAACTGATTAAAGCACAAGCAAGTAGTTGCTGGTGTTGTTCCAAGGTATAGAGAGTCAGAGCCGGATTATCCAATAAAGCCCAAAGATCCATCACATCGGTTTGATAATGCGCCAGACTTAATAAGCTAAAAATCTGCTGTAGTTTCGCAGGTTGTTGCAGCAAATCTTTTACCTGATAACTGACCAGCTGGGGTTGCTGAATGGCAGTCACAGCAAAGTCAGTTTGCTCCAGTAAAAAACCTTTAAAAATCAGCTGTTCCAGCGGATCGTTGATCTGATATCGGATCGGCTGATGCAGATGCAGTTTCTGAAAACCAGGGCAATGTTGCTGTAAATAACTTTGAAAGCGTAACTGAAAACCCCGGCCTGTGCCTTCGTAACCATGTTCTGTGGTCGCGAACACCAAACGGCTATAGATGTCTGTCAGTTGCTGCAATTGAGGGGTAGGAATAGCTGCGGCTTCATCCACCAGAATGACCGTATTGTTTTGCTTTTCAGCCAATAAAGCATCGACTGGCACGAAACGGATCAGACCCTCTGACAACTGGTTCTGTCCCGCCTGATAAGGGAGATTCAGCAACTGAGCAGCGATAAAAAATGCGGCTTGCACAGCAACAGGCGAGGGGCCTGTCAGCAGAATATCGGTTTTACCTTGTTGTACCAACATAGCTGCAGCTAAACCTAAAGCACTGGATTTGCCCCGGCCACGATGAGCTGTCAGTACTAAAGGGCGGCGTCTGTGGCCTGTTACTACCTTATGAATAGCGGTCACAGCTTGCTGTTGTTCAGTTGTGCGATAAGGCAGTTCAGCTGATGTTGATGCAATAGCTTCAGGTAATAGTGGAATGACAGCAGAGTTGCCTTCGATCAGCTGTACCCAGCGCTGTTCAGCCAATTGAGCTAACCAAAACTGTTTAAATAACCCTGAATAAGCTGCCGCATCAAGTGGATAAGGCAATACTCTTTTGGCCGCCGGGTTAGGCTGTTGTTGCCACAACTCAGGTTCTGAGGTGACAAATAACCAAAGCCCACCGGCTTTTAAGCAACCACTGCTGGCCGCTACTAAATCCCAATCCACGGTCTGGCGGGCATCTACGACCAGCAGATCACATTCAGTACCTAACCATTGTTGCTTTTGGTTGGCTGATAATAAGGTGAAACCAGCCGGAGCTTGCTGGCCCAGCCAATAACAGCAGCCCCCAGGCTGGAGCTTTGCAAGTTGGTGTTGCGTATAGGCTTTAGAACCTGCCAGCCAGATGGGTAAACGCCAGCCCAGTTTCTGATAAGCATCTTGGTGCTGACTGATGATCTGCAGCAGGTCGGTCATGCTTTAAACCGGTTCTAACCTGGCATAAGCTGTCACCAGCCATTTACTGCCCAGTTCGTCAAAGTTCACCTGAATGCGGGACTGTGGTCCTGTGCCTTCATAGTTCAGCACTGTGCCTTCACCAAATTTGTCGTGTAATACCCGTTGCCCCAGTTTAAAACCGGTATTTTCAAAGGCACTATGGCTAGCCGCACTGCCAAAACGGTTCATTTGAGTCGGCTTACTGACACTGGTCGTCAGGCGAATTTCTTCTAAACAATCGGCCGGAATTTCGCGGATAAAACGAGATGGTCTGTTGTACTGTTCCTGACCATACAAACGGCGACTTTCGGCATGAGTTAAATACAGCTTCTGCATAGCCCGGGTCATACCAACGTAACATAAGCGACGCTCTTCCTCTAAGCGCTCGCTGTCGTCACCACTTTGTTGGCTGGGGAACATACCTTCTTCCAGACCACAGACAAACACCAGCGGGAATTCCAGACCTTTGGCACTGTGTAAGGTCATCAGTTGCACTGCATCCGAATGTTCTTCTGCCTGATATTCACCGGCTTCCAAAGCGGCCTGAGATAAAAAGGCGGACAGAGGCGTCATTTCCTCAGTGTTAACATAAGTGGCGTTAGCGCAGGCGTTGACCAGTTCGTTTAAGTTTTCTATTCTGGTTTGGGCTTTTTCGCCTTTTTCAGCCTTGTACATCGCCATCAGGCCAGAGATTTGGATCACGTGATCCGCCTGTTCATCCAGACTTAGATCTTTGCTGTCGGCTTCAAGCTGATCAATCAGCTGCACAAAGGTGCTGATCGCATTGGCAGCGCGACCTGTCAGCTGTTTAGTCGCCAGCATTTGCTGCAGGCTTTGCCATAAGGTTACTTGCAGCGAACGGGCATTTTCCCGCACTTTATCCATAGTGGTATCGCCAATACCACGCACCGGGGTATTGATGATTCGTTCCAGCGCGGCGTCATCTTGTCTGTTATTAATCAGACGCAGATAAGCCAGCGCATCTTTAATTTCCTGACGTTCGTAGAATCGTAGACCGCCGTAAATACGGTAGTTAATGCCATCCTGAATTAAAGCTTCTTCCAACACCCGCGACTGGGCGTTATTGCGATACAGCACTGCAGCCTCAATCAGCTTACCGCCTTCACGTTTCCATTCCCGAATACGGCCGACAATAAAACGTGCTTCGTCCAGCTCATTAAAGGCAGTGTAAAGTGAAATAGCTTCGCCTTGCTCACCTTCCGTCCATAAGTCCTTGCCTAAGCGGTCGCTGTTATGTGCAATCACTGAGTTAGCGGCTTTTAAGATAGTGCCTGTCGAACGATAGTTTTGTTCAAGGCGGATAGTGACAGGGTTTGGATAGTCTTTTAAAAACTGCTGAATGTTTTCCACTTTAGCGCCACGCCAGCCGTAGATGGACTGGTCATCGTCGCCTACTATCATCACTTTGCTTTCGGTGCCCGCCAGTAATCGAAGCCATTCATACTGGATCGAGTTGGTATCCTGGAACTCGTCGACCAGAATATGGCGGAAACGTTGCTGATAATGGCCGCGGATTTGTGGTTGCTGTTTCAGCAGTTCAAAGCTGCGCAGCAGAATTTCGGCAAAGTCGACCAGGCCTGAACGGTCACACATCTCCTGATAGGCAGCGTAGATTTTGATCATGGTCTGCAGGCTGAAATCGCCATGTGCATCCATAGTGCCCGGGCGCTGACCTTCATCTTTACGGGCGTTGATAAACCACTGAATTTGTTTAGGTGGCCAATGCTTTTCGTCTAAATTTAGCGCTTTTAACACCCGACGTACTAAACGGTATTGATCGTCTGAGTCGATGATCTGAAAACCCTGAGGTAAACCTGCTTCCAGATAATGCGCCCGCAACATGCGGTGCGACAAACCGTGGAAGGTCCCCATCCACAGATTATTTAAGCTGACACCTATGGTCTGTTCGATACGGCTACGCATTTCCTGTGAGGCTTTATTGGTAAAAGTCACAGCCAATAAACTATAAGGCGCAACCCGTTCCACCTGCATCAGCCAGGCTAAACGATGCACCAGTACCCGGGTTTTACCCGAGCCGGCACCGGCTAATACCAGCATATGTTGAGGAGGAGCGGCAACCGCGTCCCGTTGTTTATCGTTTAAGCCATCCAGTAAAGAAGAGACATCCATTAGCAATCAGTACCTGTCACCATCGAAAAATTGCCGCCATTATATACCCTTCTGCTCTATCCCCCCAGCTTTGATGTCCAGGCTAGTGCGAATAGGTGGGCTTACAGCAGCGCTTCTAATTGTTGCAACGAATCAATTTGCAGATGAGGCAATACTGCAGTTTGAAAATGAGCTTCATGCTTTAGCCACACCGCCTGACAACCGGCATTGAGCGCACCCTGTACATCGGCTTTGCTGTTATCGCCTATATGCAGCAGTTCATGCGGCGCAATAGCCAGTTGCTGACAGGCTTTGTGAAACATATCGGGGTAGGGCTTCATTTTGCCGCTGGGGCCAGCGTGATAAGCCTGCTGGAAATACTGCCGGATGCCCAGCAGAGTTAAATCTGCATTGCCATTGGTAATAGCCACCAGTGGATAACGTTCTGCCATGGCTTTGAGCAACTGATGGCTGGAGTCAGGCACTGTTAAATGACTGCGGGCGGTATAAAAAGCACGAAAAGCCAGTTCGGCAATTTCACCTGCTTCACAGCGACCCATACCAAGCTCTGTTAAGCCCTGTTCCACCGACAACAAGCGCCAGCGGCTGACATCATGACGCACCTCTGAGTCAAGTTGTGCCAGTTCTTTGCGTTTTTGCCACCAGAACTCAGGGTCAATCAAGCCAAGCTTCGGGGCCAGTTGTAGTAGTTTTTGCTGCATAGCCAGTTCAGCCTGCTCAATCACAGGGCCGTTGTTATACAGCGTATCGTCCAAATCAAAAGAGATAGCTTTAAAAGGTAAAAGGGCTTTGTAAACACGCATAAGGCTTAGAGTCCTGCTCAGAATGGGCTTAGTTTATCCGCAATCCTTTGTGCTGTATCTACCAAAACATCAAAGCAGGCGAAGTCGATTTAAAGCCCAGGCTTGTTTAACTGTTGTCGCAACTGCACTAACTCTTGTTTGAGCGCCTGAATTTCAGTGTCTGCCATACCGGACTTTACACTGATATGGCGGTTAACCTGGACTTTTTCAGCTGCTGTGGCTCGCATAGCCCAGCCTGACGGCGTTAAACGTATTTGCAGGGCCCGCTCGTTGTGCGGATTACGACTGCGCTGCAGTAAGCCCATTTTTTCCATACGTTTCAGTACAGGAGTCAAAGCTCCGGACGCGATTTGCAGTTGTTCGCCAATTTGCTGCAATTCCAGTGCGTCGTTTTGCCACAAAATCAGCATCACTAAATACTGAGGGTAAGTCAGGCCCAATTGCTCCAGCAACGGTTTGTAGACTTTGGTCATCGCCAATGAGGTGGAATAAAGGGCAAAACAAAGTTGTTGATCCAGATGCAATAAAGCCTCTTCCGGGATTCGCTCTTTGTTGTTGGTTAAAAAAGTCATAAAACACTCCGCATGAAAGTCTGTTCGGTTTAAAAGAAAACTACCTGTACTTCCTTGTGGAACCGGGTTTTGTCTTGATAAAAAAAGCCTCCCGCAGGAGGCTTTGGGTTCAGTAACTTTTAGTTCAGATGCTTTTTCAGCGCCTGGCCGGCCTGGTCCAGAGCAGCTTGAGTGCCTGG